>NZ_CFHTCS010000051.1:0-17352 GCF_984369615.1 Martelella sp.
GCTGGCGGATCGTCATGACCGCCTCGAACGGCGATGAATTCGACAACCACTGGAGTTTTCTCGCGATCGAGGACGGCCGCATGGTCCGCGCCCGCCATCATCTGCCGATGCATGATTTCGTGCTGGAGATGCGGTTCGAGGAACATGCCGGGGGAAGCCGCCTTGTCTGGGTAATGGAATTCGAGCCGACCGAGGAAAACCAGGCCATGGCCCACTTCCTCAAGGCCGCCAACGACCAGAATCTCGAACGGCTCGCACGGTTTCTGGAAGGAGAAGACCGATGACCGCAGACCTCGATCCCGCAAGAATCATCCGGCTGGAGCGCGTCATGGACGCCCCGCGCGAACTGGTGTTCAAGGCGCTGTCCGATGAGAAGCACCTCGACCAATGGTGGGGGCCGGACGGCTTCACCAACGAAACCCACGCGATGGACTTTTCCGTCGGCGGACTTTGGCATTACACGATGCACGGGCCGGACGGGAAGGACTGGCCGAACTGGATCCGCTACACGGAGATCACCCCTCCTTCCCGCATCGCCTACGACCATGGCGGCGAACGCGGCGAGCCCGCCCATTTCCGAGGCCTGATCCTGCTCGAGGACGAAGGCGGAAAGACCCGCGTCTCGCTGATCCTGATCTTCGAGACGGCCGAGGCCCGCGATGCGACCGTAGACTTCGGCGCCGTCGATGGCGGGCGGCAGACCCTGGCAAAGCTAGAGCGCTACGTCGCCGGACTGGAGGCGTAGCAGGCGAAACCGGTGCGGCCGGGCCGATCCCGCCGCCGGCCGTCTGTCATGAAAACGCTACTCAGTCGTGCGACAAACGGGATTGACGACGATCAATTAGGTTGATATCAACTTAAATAGGCGGCGATTTCCGGAATACCTTCAAAAGGAGAGCGACATGAGCAGCGAATTCGTCTGGTACGAACTTCTGACGACCGATACGGCTGCGGCCGAAGCCTTCTATAAAGACGTTATCGGCTGGAGCGCCCGCGACGGCGGCATGCCCGATTTCAGCTACACGCTCTTTTGCGTTTCCGGCTTTGAGACCTATGCCGCCGGCATGATGGCCCTCAACGAGGAGATGCTGGCCCGCAATGTCCCGCCGAACTGGTCCGGCTATGTCTATGTCGAGGATGTCGACGCCAAGGCCGCCGCGTTTGCCGCCGAGGGCGGGAGCATCAACGTTCCTGCCATGGATATCCCCTCGGTCGGACGCTTCGCCGTGGTCTCAGACCCGCAGGGCGCGGTGATCTGCCTGTTCAACCCCATTATGCCGGAAGGCGGCATGCCGGAGGCGCCGCCGGCGAGAACGCCCGGCACGTTCGGCTGGTGCGAGCTCTACACCAGCGACGCCGAAGCGGCCGTCGCCTTCTACGAAAAAATGTTCGGCTGGAAGGAAACGTCGACGATGGATATGGGCCCGATGGGCAAATACCACCTCTTCGGCCCGGGCGAGGAACCGATCGGCGGCATCATGAAGAAACCGGACGACATGCCGGTTTCGGCATGGGCCTACTACATCTATGTCGACGGTCTGGACGCCGCCATCGAGCGGGTGAAGAACGACGGCGGACAGCTTCTCAACGGTCCGATGGATGTGCCGGACGGCGCCGTGATCGCCCAGTGCCTCGATCCGCAGGGCGCCTATTTCTGCCTGGTCTCCGACAGCCGATAGACCAAAGCCCGCTCCTCCCCGAAATTGAAGAAACACAGGTTGCGCCGGAGACATCTCCGGCGCAAATTCCGTCTGCCGCTGACGCGGCGCAGGTTCGGAGAATACCCCATGACTGAAATGGTCCCCGCAAAAGCCACGCGACGCGAATGGACGGGCCTCGTGGCCCTGTCCGTCGCCTGCCTTGTCTATTCCATGGATCTGTCGGTCCTGTTCCTCGCCATTCCCTCGATCGTGCGCGAACTCGAGCCGTCGGCCACGGAACTGCTCTGGATGAATGACATCTACGGCTTCATGGTCGCGGGTTTTCTCGTCACCATGGGCGGGCTCGGCGACCGGATCGGCCGACGCAGGCTGCTGGTCCTGGGGGCCGCCGCCTTCGCCGCCGCTTCCGCCTTTGCCGCCTTTGCCCAGAGCGCGGGCATGCTGGTCTTCGCCCGCGCGCTTCTGGGGATCGCCGGCGCCACCATCGCGCCCTCGACGCTTTCCCTGATCATGAACATGTTCCGCGACGAGGGCGAACGCAACCGCGCCATCGGCGTCTGGGGCACAGCCTTCGCGCTCGGCGGCCTTGTCGGGCCGTTGATCGGCGGCGTCCTGCTGCATTTCTTCCACTGGGGATCGGTGTTTCTCATCAATGTGCCGATCATGGCGCTGCTGATTGCCTGCGCGCCCTTCCTGCTGCCGGAATACCGCTCCGGCGAGAGCCCGCGGCTGGACCTAGCCAGCGTCGTCCTCTCGCTTGCGACAGTTCTGCCGGTGATCTACGGCTTCAAGCACATGGCAATCTACGGCTTCGACGCGCCCTACCTTCTGCCGGTGGCCGCGGGGCTGATGTTCGGAGCGTTCTTCGTCAGGCGCCAGCGCGGACTTGCCGAGCCGCTGGTGGACCTGGCGCTGTTCCGCGCGCCGGCCTTCACCGTCTCGATGCTCGTCAATCTTTGCGGCGTGTTCTTCATCTTCGCCCTGTTCCTGATGCAGACTCAGTTCTTCCAGCTCGTGATCGGCCTGACGCCGCTTGAGGCGGCGCTCTGGGCCGCGATTCCCGGCCTGTTCTACACGGTCATGTCGCTTCAGGCCTATCGCGTCACCAATCATTTCGGACCGGTGAGAACGGTCCTCGGCGGCCTTGTGATCTTTGCGGCCGGCGCCGCGCTGATGGGATTTGCCGCCTATGCGGAAAGCCTTGCGGGCGTTCTTCTCGCCAATGCCGTTCTCGGCGCGGGGTTCATTCCGGTGATGCTGACGACGACGGGCCTCATCGTCGGCTCCGCCCCGCCCGAGCGCGGCGGCGTGGCCTCGGCCATGTCGGAAACCAGCGCGGAACTCGGCGGCGCGCTCGGCGTCGGCATTCTGGGCAGCCTGGCGACGATGGTCTACCGGCTCGATATGGCAAGGGCCGATCTTTCGGACCTTCCCGCCGAAATCGCGGCGGCGGCCGGCCAGACGCTTGCCGGCGCCGTCGACGGCGCCCGGGAGCTCGGATTGTCCGCTCCGCTCTGGCTTGCCACCGCCCGCTCCGCATTCAGCCTGAGTTTCGCGGTCTGCTCGGGCGTCGCCGCCGTCGCCCTCGTTCTCCTCGCACTCGCCGCGCAACGTATCTACGGCAGGCACGAGCCCCGGGTCGAAGCGACCGGCCACTGACCGTCTTGCAGGACGAAAATGCGACCCACGGATGCATGCACGCGTTTTGTCGCGCTTTCGATTTATCTGGAAATGGCGACCGCCCATCTGCTATAACGCGGATCAGGTTTGAAACTGGTTCCGGGGTCAACGCTCCGGAACCTGTTTCTTTTTCTGTGGCAAAACGGCCTGGGACTTCCTAAGTGGAGGGCTGTTTGTCTCACGACAGAACGCATGAACTGAAGAGGCGGCGGCGCGAAAAGGCCTCCCATCGGGCCCGCCCGCCGCTTTGCCAATGACCGAAGGACAAGAATATGGTCGAAAAAGTACCGATGACCAAGGCCGGCGCGGAGAAGCTGAAGGAAGAGCTTCGCTGGCGCCAGCAGGAGGAACGTCCGCGCATCATTCAGGCGATCTCGGAAGCGCGCGCCCATGGCGACCTGTCCGAAAACGCCGAATATCATGCCGCCAAGGAGGCCCAGAGCTACAATGAGGGCCGCATCAGCGAGCTTGAGGACGTGACCACCCGCGCCGAAGTCGTGGATCCGGCCAAGATGACCGGCGACAAGGTCCGGTTCGGCGCGACGGTGAAGCTTGTCGACGAGGACACGGAAGAAGAAAAGATATACCAGATCGTCGGCGACCAGGAAGCCGATGTGAAGTCGGGCAGGATTTCGATCTCGTCTCCGATCTCGCGCGCGCTCATCGGCAAGGAAGTCGGCGATTCGATCGAGGTCAACGCGCCGGGCGGTTCCCGCGCCTACGAAGTTCTCGAAATCCTGTGGCGTTGAGGCTGGCGGGAAGGCCATGCGCCATGCCCGCCAAACAGCCCATCCCCTGCCCGCGCCGGACGCTTCTCATCGGACGCCGATACCATGTCTTCTCTTTCGAACAGACCCGATGACGGGCTTCCGGAAGTCGGCCTTTCCGTCCTCACCTGGAAATCGCCGAAAACGCTGGAGCGCACCCTTCGTTCTCTCGGCCCGGTAAGCGATCTCTTCGCCGAGCGGAAGGTCGTCTGCCAGGAAGGCAGCCCAGAAGAGATGGAAATCGCCCGGGCCTTCGGGTTCGAGCCGGTCGCCACCGAGCATAATCTCGGCATCCAGGAGGGGCTCGCCCGTTGCGGGGAGGTTTTGTCCACCGAGCGCATCGTCATCGTCGAGGGTGACAACACGCTCGTCGGGAAAGACGGCGTGCGCGACCTGATGATCCGTGCATTCCTGCTCTTTGATGCGCACGAGATGACCGCCTTCCAGCTCTCGGGGCGCAATCACACGCTTTCCAGCCGGTTCCTGCGCTACTGGAAACCGGATGAACCGCTGAGGAAAACGCTGCGCGGCGTTCTGCGGCCGGGCGCGGCGCGGTTTCGCGTGCATGAATCCTTCGCCATGCCGACGACCCCCGCAAACGGCAACCGATACATCGCCAGGCTCGAAGACGAGCTCTACCTGACCCGGTCCGACTGCATCAGCTGGTCGAACCGCCCGTTCCTGACGAGCCGCGCGTTCTTTCTCGGCCCGCTGATGACGTTCGCCCGCCAGAACCCCGGCAAGAAGCGGGTCAACGGCTTGGCAGATCTGGAGCACCCGATCAACTGCCCGGCCAACCGCAAATGGTGGCGCGGCCTGCATGCGAAGATCGGCGTTGCCTATCCCGGCCTGTTTGAACACGGCCGGCTCGAGCGGCCCGACGCCGACGAGAAGACGGAACTGTAGAACGCGCCTACCCGCCAAACCCTCCGTAGAGCCCGAGCGCGATGCTGAAGAGCGCCGAAAACTCCATGGCGGCAAGGGCAAGCACGCGATAGCCGTCATCCGAGCCGCGGCGGAAACAGGCCGCCCCAAGGGCCGATCCGGCGTAACAGACGGGCGAGGAAATCAATCCGAGCAGGATGATATCGAGGTTGAGCGTGCCGCGCGCGGCCGCCGTCAGCAGCGCGAACACCGCCATGATCGCAAACAGCAGGATCATCGAGGCCCGTTTTTCGCGCGGTGAGATCTTGCGGGCGAGGAAATAGGCGACCACCGGTGGTCCAGGCGCGGCCGCAAGTCCGCCGAAAAGGCCCGAAAGGAAACCGACCAAAGCGGTCGAGACCATCCCCATGTCGGACTTCAGCGAGAACCTGAAGAACAGGACGAGCGCGGCCGCGCCGGCAATCGCGCCGATGATGATCTGCGCCATGTAAAGCGGCACGAAGCCGATGGCGATGAGCCCGATCGGCGTGCCGAGAAAGGCGGCGACGGCCAGAAGGAACACCGCTCTGCGATCGGCAAAGCCCAGGCACTCCCGCATGTCGAAGCTACTGAGCACGATCTGGACCACCATCAGCGCCAGGATGGCGCTTTGCGGCGGCACCAGAAGAATGAGCAGCGGCATGGCAACCAGCGCCATGCCGAAACCGGCAAAGCCGCGAAAGAAGGCGCCGACCGAAAGGATCAACGCAAACCCGATATAAACGGGCAGGGAAAAGGCAAGTTCAGGCATCTGCCCGCCCGGGCCGCAGCCGCCGCCGGCTTCCGTTGCCCGCCATCCTCATAGATGCGCGTCCACCTGGCAGGCCGTCACCGCGATCATGTCCAGCACATCCTCGGCCGAGCAGCCGCGCGAAAGATCGTTCGCGGGCTTCGCCAGCCCCTGAAGCACCGGGCCGACGGCAGTGGCGCCGCCGATCCGCTCGGCGATCTTGTAGCCGATATTGCCGGCTTCGAGATTGGGAAAGATGAAGATGTTGGCATCGCCGCCGAGCGGTTCGCCCGCGCCCTTGGCGCTGGCGATCTCCGGCACGAAGGCAGCGTCAAACTGGATCGGCCCGTCGACCAGGAGATCGGGACGGTTGAGCTTCAGGAGCTTGACGGCCGCCTCGACTTTCTCGACGGAAGGATGCGAAGCGCTGCCCCGCGTTGCAAAGGAGAGCATCGCGATCTTCGGCGTCTCCCCGGTCAACACATCGAAGGAATGGGCGGCCGCGATCGCGATCTTGCTCAGCTCGCCCGGGTTGGGGTCGATCACGAGGGCGGGGTCGCAGAAGATGAAGGCGCCCTTCTTCGGGTGGTGCTCCGCCTCCATCAGCATCAGGAAAAAGCTGGAGACCAGACGCGTGCCGGGCGCAGGTCCGATCACCTGGATTGCCGTGCGCACCATGTCAGCCGTCGCATGATGGGCGCCGCCGACCGTGCCATCGGCATGGCCGGCCTTGACCATCAGCGCGGCGAACACATGCGGTTCGCGCGCGATCCGCGCCGCATCCTCCTCGGTAATGCCCTTGTGCTTGCGCAGCCTGAAATAGAGCGCGATCAGTTCGGACAGAAGCGGGGAATTCTGCGGGTCCTCGGTCTCGATCGCCGCCGGCAGCGTGAGGCCCAGCTGTTGACAGCGCGCGGCGATCTTCTCGCGGTTGCCGACAAGAGCAATCCGCGCAAGCCCCCTCTCGACCGCCTTGCAGGCCGCCTCCAGAATGCGCGGATCGTCGGCTTCGGGAAGCACGATCTTCTTGTCGAGCCGCTTTGCCGCGGCCATGATCTTTTCAAGCGGTTTCATGCGTTCACCTCACGATTACGATTGTGCCCACCAGCACGATCGCGCCGATGAACAGGGTTTCCAGAACGATGAGCAGGATGGCCTGACCGCCGACCTGCAGCATGCTTTTGAGCGAGGTCTTCATGCCCACCGCCGCGACGGCGAAGAGCAGCGCCCAGCGGGAAATCTCGGCAAGCAGGCGACCGAGCGCTTCGGGCACGAGCCCGAACGTATTCGCCGCCGACAGCACCAGAAAGGCGATCACGAACAAGGGCAGGAGCGGCGGGCGCCCTGCCTCCGGAACCGCGCCGGACATCTGTTTGCGGATGACAAGCGAGAGCACGAGAATGACCGGAGCGAGCATCGTCACCCGGATCAGCTTCACCAGCGTCGCCATCTCGCCGGCGGGGACCGAGACGGAAAATCCGGCGCCGACGACCTGCGCGACATCGTGGATCGTGCCGCCGAGAAAGGTGCCCGACTGCAGATCGGTGAAAGCGAGCACGCTCGTCAGGATCGGATAGAAGATCATCGCGATCGTGCTCAGGATCGTGACCCCCATGACGACGAAGATCAGATTGCGTTCCGAATCCTCGTCCTTGGGCAGGACCGCGGCAATCGCCATGGCGGCAGAGGCGCCGCAGATTGCCACCGAACCGCCGGAAAGCGCGCCGAAATGCCAGCTCCGCCCCATCAGTCGCGCCACCGCGACTCCGAAAAGGATGGTGCCGGCAACCGCCAGAACCAGAAGCAGGACCATCTGCCAGCCAAGCCCGATCAGCATGTCGGCGCTGATGCGCGCGCCCAAGATGGCAACGCCGAAGCGCAGCACCTTCTTCGCCGTCAGATCGATGCCGGCCGCCATGCGCTGATCTTCGGTGAGGAAATGAAAGGCGATGCCGATCAGAAGCGCCATCAGCATGGCCGGCGCGCCGTAATGTTCCGCGAGGAACTGTGCTGCGGTCGCAATCAGCGCGCAGACCAGCAGCCCGTATTTGTTGATATCGAAAAACCGGCGCACACGCGTCAGCGTTCCATCGGCGGGGCCATCATCGGCCATGCTCTTCCCTCCCCCGGAAGATTCAGGAAGGGCCGGAGACCGGCCCTCCCAACGTCTGATCTCAGGCGTCGGCGCGCATGTCGGCGGGGTCGATGCCGGCCACCGAGACCGGCTTCTTCATCGCGTCGCGACGGAAGGGCTCGCCGAGTTCCTGGTTGAGCACGACCTCGATGAAGGTGGTCTTCTTCTCCTTCATCTGCCGCTCGATCGCCTTGTCGAGCTCGGCCGAAAGCGCCTCCATCGTCGTCACCTGAACGCCCTCGACGCCGCAGGCCCTGGCAATATCGGCATAGCGCACATCGAGCGAGAGTTCGGTCCCGACGAAATTGTCATCAAACCACAGCGTCGTGTTGCGCTTTTCCGCGCCCCACTGATAGTTGCGGAAGATCACCATGGTGATCGCCGGCCAGTGCTCGCGCTTCAGCGAGACCATCTCGTTCATGGAGATGCCGAAGGCGCCGTCGCCGGCAAAGCCGATCACCGGCGTATTGGGCTGGCCGATCTTGGCCCCGGTTATGGCCGGGAAGCCGTAGCCGCAGGGGCCGAAGAGGCCGGGAGCAAGATATTTGCGGCCCGCCTCGAAAGTCGGATAGGCATTGCCGATGGCGCAGTTATTGCCGATATCGGACGTGATGATCGCATCCTTTGGCATTGCCTTCTGGATGGCGCGCCAGGCCATGCGCGGGCTCATGCGTTCCGGCTCGCGGTTGCGGGCACGCTCGTTCCAGGTCGTGCCGACATCGTCTTCCTCGTGATCGAGCGAGGTCAGCTCCTGCGCCCAGGCGGACTTGGTCTTGGCGATCAGCGCCTTGCGTTCATCGCGGCCGGCATTGCCCGCCGTGCCGGAGAGCCGGTCGAGAATGCCGGTCGCAACCTTCCTGCTGTCGCCGACAATGCCGACGGTCACCTTCTTGGTGAGCCCGATGCGGTCGGGATTGATGTCGACCTGGATGATTTCCGCATCCTTCGGCCAGTAGTCGATGCCGTAGCCCGGCAGCGTGGAGAAGGGATTGAGGCGGGTGCCGAGCGCCAGCACGACATCCGCCTTGGCGATCAGTTCCATCGCCGCCTTGGAGCCATTATAGCCGAGCGGCCCGGCAAACAGCGGATGCGAGCCCGGAAAGGCGTCATTATGCTGGTAGCCGACGCAGACCGGGGCATCGAGCCGTTCGGCAAGCGCCTTCGAGGCTTCGATCGCGCCGCCGAGAACGACGCCTGCGCCATTGAGAATGACCGGAAATTTCGCCTTGCTGAGAAGCTCGGCCGCGCGGTCAACCGCTTCCTCGCCGCCGGCGGGACGCTCGAATTCGACGATCGCCGGCAGTTCGATATCGATCACCTGTGTCCAGAAATCGCGCGGCACGTTGATCTGCGCCGGACCGCAGGCGCGCTTGGCCTTCAGGATCACGCGGTTCAGGACTTCGGCGATGCGGGTCGGGTCGCGCACCTCTTCCTGATAGGCGACCATATCCTTGAACAGCGCCATCTGCTCGACTTCCTGGAAGCCGCCCTGCCCCATTGTCTTGTTGGCGGCCTGCGGTGTGACGACCAGAAGCGGCGTATGGTTCCAGTAGGCCGTCTTCACCGGGGTCACCAGCGAGGTGATGCCGGGGCCGTTCTGGGCCACAACCATCGACATGCGCCCGGTGGCGCGGGAATAGCCGTCAGCCATCATCCCGGCATTGCACTCATGGGCGCAGTCCCAGAACGTGATGCCGGCGCGCGGAAACAGGTCCGAAATCGGCATCATCGCCGAGCCGATAATGCCGAAGGCATGCTGGATGCCGTGCATCTGCAGGACTTTGACGAAGGCTTCCTCGGTAGTCATTTTCATCGGGTTTCTCCTCTCCGAATTTTCGAAATCGTGTTGTCGGTCGCCTTTCAGGCGGTGCGCCGCGCGTCTTCGCGCACGAGATCGCTCAGTTTCTCGCCGATCATGATTGCCGGCGCATTGGTGTTGCCGGAGACGATTTCCGGCATGATCGAGCAATCGGCGACGCGCAGGCCGTCAACGCCGCGAACCCGCAGACGCTCGTCCACCACGGCGCGCTCGTCCTGGCCCATGCGGCAGGTACCGGTCGGATGATAGATCGTTGTCGAATAGTCGCGCGCCCAGGCCAACGTGCCCTCGTAGTCATCGATCGCCAGGTCGCTTGATGGCCTGAATTCCTCGGAAATCTTCGAGTTGAGCGGCGCCTGGCGGGCGATGCGGCGCGCAATGCGCACGCCTTCAACGACGGTGCGGCGGTCCGTCTCGGTGGACAGATAATGGGGAAAAATCTTCGGATAGGTGCGCGGGTCCGGGCCGTTCAGCACGATCTCGCCCCGGCTTTCCGGCCTTAACTGGCAGACCGACATGGTGAAGGCGGAAAAGGGATGAACCCCCTCGCCAGGACTGTCGGCCGACCAGGGCTGGACGTGAAACTGGATGTCCGGCGTTTCCACATGGTCGCCGGTGCGCAGGAAGCCCGTGGCAAGGCTTGCCGCCATGGTCATCGGGCCTGCACGGAAAAGCGCATATTTGAGCGCGATGCGCGCCTGGTTGAAGATCGAACGCACCTCGTCGTTCAGCGTCGGCTCGTTGCATTTGAACACGAGGCGGGCCTGAAGATGGTCCTGAAGATTGCGACCGACATCCGGCGAATGGCAAACGACCTCGATGCCGTTCTTCTTCAGTTGTTCGGCATCGCCGATGCCGGAGAGCATCAGGAGTTGCGGCGAATTGACTGCGCCGGACGAAAGGATCACCTCGCGCCGCGCCGTAACCTGCGCCTCGCTCCTGCCGCCCGAAAGATAGCGCACGCCCGTGGCCCTGCCGTTTTCGATCACCACCTTTTCGACCAGCGCGCCGGTGACGACCGTGAGGTTCGACCGCTTCCTTGCCGGCTTCAGAAAGGCAACGGCCGACGAGCAGCGCCGCCCCTTGCGGGCCGTCAACTGGAAATAGCCGACGCCTTCCTGCGTGGCGCCGTTATAATCCGGATTGAACGGATAGCCTTCTGCCGTGGCAGCGGCCACCCAGGCATCGCAGATCGGGCGCTGCAGGCGCATGTTGGACACGGAAAGCTCGCCTTCCGCGCCGTGATAGTCGTCCGCGCCGCGCTCCTGGTTTTCCGAGCGCTTGAACAGCGGCAGAACGTCTTCCCAGCTCCAGCCGGCGTTCCCCATTTGCGCCCAGCGGTCATAGTCCTCCTGCTGGCCGCGCACATAGAGCAGGCCGTTGAGCGAGGACGAACCGCCGAGCACCCTGCCGCGCGGCCAGTCGAGCGAACGGCCGTTGAGGCCCGGATCCGGCTCGGTCCTGTAGCACCAGTCGACGGACGGATTGTGCATCATGCGGAAATAGCCGACGGGAATGTGGATCCACGGGTTCCAGTCCGAAGGCCCGGCCTCCAGCAGCACGACGCGCACATTCGGATCGGCGCTCAGCCTGTTGGCGATCACACAGCCAGCCGAGCCCGCGCCGACAATCACATAATCCGCTTCCAGCCGCTCCATGAGCCCCCCTCAAGCCCCGAATTGACAAAATGCAACGAAATCTCCTTGCAAGAACAGTCGATATATGATTGAAATCGATACTGCAAGTCTCATTTTTTCAGAGGGAGGGAAGAAATGACGGGACTGAATGAGAAACTCCGCGGCATTTCGCGGCGCGATCTTTTCAAGCTTTCAGGGAAATTCGGATTGAGCTCGACGCTTCTGGCAGCAAGCGCGATGGCGGGCGCAGTCACGCTGCCGCGCCTGGCACAGGCGGTCGAGTCAACCTATGAGAAGCGTTTTTCCAAGGAGCCGAAATACACGCTGAAATACGGCGCATCGGGTTTCAACGCGCGCAACCTCATGATCGAGCGCGCCGGCTGCCTGGAATTTGCCCGCGACCTCGAGGAGCGCACCGACGGTCTCGTGCGCGTCGAATTCATCGGCGACAACCAGATCTGCGGACAGCTGAACTGCGTTGAGAAGACCCAGCTCGGCATTATCGACATCTATGCCGCCTCGACCCAGAACTCGGCCGGCGGCGCGCCCTATCTGAACGTGCTGGACTATGCCTACATGTTCCCGGGCCGGGCCTCGCAGTATCACTTCCTTTACAGCCCCGGTTCCCAGCGCATCCTGCGCGACCCGCTGGAAAAGCGCCACGGGCTGAAATTCCTGTTCTCGCATTGCGAACTGCGCGGCATCCAGCTTGGCCTCAAATATCAGGACAAGCCGACGGTGACGAAACTGGAGGAGCTTTTCGGCACCAAGAACCGCGTCACCGGCACCCAGCTCGGCCGCATCGCCATGCAGCTTCTGAACCTCAATCCGGTTCCGATCGCCTGGGAAGAAACGCTCGACGGCCTGAAGCAAGGCCTGATCGACGGCGCGGAAACCTGGGCTTCGGCCGTGGCCTACGCCAACATGTCGCCGGTGGTCTCGCAGTCCGTCGACCTCAAATTCTTCTGCGGCACGGAGCATACCTCCATGTCATCCAAGGTGTTCGACAGTTTCGAGCCGGACGTGCAGGACGCGGTGATGGAATCGTCCTATCTGACGCAGGTGCAGATCCAGGCGGCAAATGAGGCAGCCCTGGTCAAGACCGTCGGCTTCTCCGATCCGCAGCTGCCCGGCACCATCTTTGACGAATATAATGTGCGTCCGGCCTTCCTGGCCGACGACCAGATCAAGATGGCGGAAGAAATGTGCTCGCCGGAATACAATCCCGAGCCCTGGGCGCAGTGGCGCGAACGGCTCAACAACTGGGCCGGCGGCATCGACACCTATGCGGAAATCAGCGCCATCGCGCGCGAAGTGCCGGCCGACATGAAGCCTGAAAATGTCGAGCCCCGCCGCTGGTGGAAAAGCTGATCGCTGATCGGCCATGACATGAAAACAGCCGGCATTCGGGAGGGATGCCGGCTGTTTGCGACTGCCGCCGCCTGCCCCTTCGGTAAGCAAGGTCGGCGAGGACATTCTTTGGGAGGAGATGAGGTTGGTGACGTTGCTGAACGAAGCCTGGTCGATTATCGCGGCAATTCCGAGCTGGGATTCCTGGACGATAAGCGAGGCCCTGGGCACGAATGGCGCCTGGCTGGTGGGCCTTGTCGTCACGCTTCTCGGCGGCCTCTTGGTCGCCATTCTTTACGCGCGCTTTCCCGCGCTCGAAAACCATTTCGAAAAATCGGTGATGATCTGGTCCTATCTGCTGATCGCCGCGATCATCGGCGTCGAGGTGATCCGCCGCTTCGTCTTTTCGGTGCAGGCGCCCTGGTCGACAACGCTGCCGCCCTTCCTGTTCCTGATCATGAGCTGGGCAGGCTGCGCCTACAATCTCAAATTCCGCAATCACCTGAGCTTCGCGGAGTTCCGTTCGATGATGCCGCGCAACGCCCAGTTCGCCTGCCTCGTCATCGACGCCATGCTCTGGCTCGCCTTCTCCTGGGTCGTCGTCGTCACCTCGACGCGCGTCGTATTCAACTCGGCGGCCAATTTCCAGATCCTGCTCGGCACCGACAATGTCATGCAATGGTGGCTGCTCATCTCCGTGCCCATCAGCTTCATCCTGATTGCCGGACGGGCGATCGAGAACCTTGCGATCGACTATCGCAAATACAGAAACGGCGCCGACCTCATCTCCGCGTCGGCGCAATTCGGCGATTGAGGAGGCCCCATGTCAGACTCTCTTCTGGTTACCTTGATCTCGCTCGGCGCCACCGGTTTCTTCCTGATCGGCGTTCCCGTGCTCCTCGTCATCGGCCTCTGGGTGATCGGCATGAGCATGATGCTCGGCCTGCCGCTCGACAATCTGGGCTCCGCGCTGTCGGATGTCTTCACCGACGGCTTCGCGCTTCTGGCGATGCCGCTCTTCATCCTCACCGGCGACCTGATCAACCAGTCCGGCATCGCCCGGCGCATGTCCGACTTCGCCTATTCCTGCCTCGGCTGGCTGCGCGGCGGCCTTGCCATGGCGGCGATCGGCGCCTGCGGCCTGTTTGCCGCGATCTCGGGCTCGAATTCGGCCACCACGGCCACGATCGGCGCCATGCTGCATCCGGAAATGAAGAAGGGCGGCTATGACGAGCGCTTTTCGGCGGCAACGGCTGCGGCCGGCGGCACGCTCGGCATCATCATCCCGCCATCGATCATCTTCATCGTCTACGGCTTCCTGATGAACCTGCCGATTTCCGATCTCTTCGTCGCCGGCATCATTCCGGGCCTTCTGATGGGGCTTTCGATGATGTTTTTCTGCTGGCTGATCTGCCGGAAGAACGGCTGGGGCCACATCATCGCGCTGGAGCCGTCCCGCATCCTGAAGACCGGCATCGGTTCCTGGCTTGGCTTCTTCGCCATCGGCATCGTACTGTGGGGCATCTACACCGGAAAATTCTCGCCGACCGAGGCGGCCGCCGTCACCGTCGGCTTCTGCGTGCTTGTCGGCTTCCTGTCGCTGCCGCTTCACCGGATGATGGGCTCGCCTTCGGAAGACCGTCCGCCGAACGAACGCGGCTATGCGGAAATGCTGGTGGTGCGCGGTTTCACGCCGCTCGACATCCCGTCGATCACCCTGCGCTCGGCCCAGATCACCGGCATTCTGGCGCCGCTGATCGCGATCTCCGTCGTCATGCAGCAGATCCTCTCGGTTCTCGGCGCCGAACAGGCGATCGGCGATTTCGTCCGCTCCATGGGCGGCTATTACCCGGTTCTCTTCACCGCCATGGCGCTGGTGTTCATCACCGGCATGGTGCTGGAGAGCCTGCCGACAACGATCATCATGGCGCCGATTCTGGCCCCGATTGCCGCCTCCATCGGCGTTGATCCGATCCAGTTCGCCGTGGTCTTCCTGATCGGCGCCTCGATCGGCTTCATTACCCCGCCCTACGGCCTCAATCTTTATGTCGCCTCGGGCGTGACCGGCGTGTCCTATTTCCGCATACTGCGCTATATCTACCCCTATATCGTCGCGCTGATTGCGGTTTGGGTCCTCGTCGCGCTTGTCCCGTCACTCTCGACAATGCTAATCCCGCAGCGATGAGCCGGCATTTCGCCAGATGAGATGAAACGCGTTTGAGAGACGATATTGGACGATCAAGCCAGGGACGGACAGATCCCGACAAACCTCCGCCTTCTGTTGGTGCTCGAAGCACTGGCGGAAGCCGGATCGCCCGTCACGCCGACCGAGGTGAACCAGACGCTTGGCCTGCCGAAGCCGACGATCCATCGGCTGTTCGCGACGCTTGAGGCCGAGGGCTTCATCCAGCGCGAGATCGACGGGCGCGGCTATTGCCCCGGCCGCAGGCTGCGCGTCATGTCGGCGGGCATTCTGTCCTCGCTCAGGATCAGGACCGCGCGCGTGGCGATCCTCTCCGAGCTTGCCGAGGCGATCAACGAGACCTGCAACATCTCGTTGCCGGATCTCGACGCCATGGTTTACCTGGAACGCGTGGAAACCAAATGGCCGCTCAGGATCCAGCTTCCCGTCGGAACGCGCGTGCCGTTCTACTGTACGGCCAGCGGCAAGATGTATCTGAGTTCGCTCGAGCGCAAGCATCTGGAAAACTATCTGCGCGCGACGGCGCTTTCGCCGCGCGCGGCAAACACGATCACCTCGGCCGGCGATCTCGTCGCCGAGCTCGATCGCGTGCGCGAGCGGGGCTATGCGACGGACAACGAGGAATTCATGGACGGCATGATCGCCGTCGCCGTGCCGATCCGCGACAGTTTCGGCCGGCTTGTCTCCGCGCTTTCATTCCATGCGCCGCTGCAGCGGCTTTCGCTGGACGAGGCGATCAACAATGTCGACCGCCTGAATACGGCCGCCGACAAGCTTTCGGCGCTGATCAGCAAGTCCGACCTCTGACGTGAAGGCCGGCGGCTTATTCGCCCGCCCAAGGACAAAACGAGACAACCGCCGCCCCGAAGGGCGACGGCTCCAGCACGGCGCACACCGTCTGTCGAAGGGCTCAGTTGTTCGGGTTGCCCGCGCCGCGCGGCATCGGCGGCTGCTGGCCCTGGTTGCCGGCCGCCCCTTGCGCGAAGGGCTGCTGCGGACCGGCGCCGGGAACCGGCAGTTGCGAAACCGCGACCTTGCCGTCACCGTCGCTGTCGAGATACTGGAAGTGACGCGCGAACATCGGACGTCCGACCTCGACCTGGAAGGCCTCGAACTCGTCCAGCGAAAGATAGCCGTCGCCGTTCTTGTCATACTGGCCGAGGTCGCCCATCATCTGCGGGCCGCCCGCCTGGCCTGCGCCGCGCGGGCCATTGCCGGGCCCCGTGCCGGGACCGCGCATGCCGCCGGGCCCGAAATCGGCCTGCGGACCGCCGCGCTGCCCCTGCATCATGCCGCGGCCATAGGCGCCGTCGTCATTGCCGCGCATCGCCATCCGGCCGGAGCCCCTGTTGTCCTGGGCGAAGCCGTTCTGGTCATAGCCGCGCTGCATCATGCCCTGACGGCCGCCGGGGCCTCTTGCTGCGCCCTGCGGGCCGTTGCAATCGGTCATCATCTGCCGGGGCCCCTGGCCGCGGCCGCCCCAGCTGTCGTCGGGCCCTGCCGCGAGTGCGGGAACGGCAGCGCCGCCGATGAGTGCTGCAACCAGTCCTGCTGCGAAGAGTGTTCTGCGTTTCATGACATCGCTCCTTTCGATCTGTCGATGTCGCCAATCTGACGCTCCTCTGTCGCAGCATGATGCCGGGATGGCGCTTTGTTGTATCCATTGGTCGCAGGGCCCGCCGCCTGATACAAAACGTGACACAGTTTTGCGCAACCGGTCGCCCGGCTGGGCTATGGTGAGATCATGAACAACGAACCGCACATCCTGATCGTTGACGATCACCGGGACATCCGCGATGCCGTGCAGACCTACCTGCAGAAGAACGGCTACCGGGCGACCGCCGTGCGCGATGCGGCCGAAATGGACGACAAGCTGCGCGGGGCAAACTTCGACCTGATTGTGCTCGATGTGATGATGCCCGGCGAGGACGGCATTTCCGTCTGCCGGCGTCTCAGCGCGGAGGGCAGCGTACCGATCCTGATGCTGACCGCGCTCGGCGAGGAGACCGACCGGATCATCGGCCTGGAGGTCGGGGCGGATGACTATCTGCCGAAACCCTTCAACCCGCGCGAGCTTCTGGCGCGCATCCGCGCCATCCTGCGCCGCGCGGAGCGCCAGCCGAAAATACCCGGCGCGCCGGCCGGCGAAATTCTGCGCTTCGCCGGCTGGACGCTCGACACGGACACGCGCCGCCTGACCGCCGATGACGGCCGCGAGGAGGCGCTGACGACGGCCGATTTCCGGCTCCTGACCGTGCTTCTCGCGCGTCCGCGCTTCGTCCTGAGCCGCGAGCAGCTTCTTGACGCCACTTCCGGCCGCAGCGCCCATGTGTTCGACCGCACCATCGACAACCAGATCAGCCGCCTGCGCCGCAAGATCGAACCGGATCCGACGAGCCCCGAGATCATCGTCACGGTGCGCGGCGGCGGCTACTCGCTTGCCTGCG
>NZ_CFHTCS010000052.1:0-17351 GCF_984369615.1 Martelella sp.
AACGTTTTCCTATGTCCTGAAACAGCGCCAGGGCACAAAATTCTAGACAGTCTCGACTGACATGGCGACCGTCAGTTCCTACGCAAGCGTGCTTTCATCCGCTCGCAGGGAACTCGACTGGCTGATTTCATCGCTAAGCCAAGCATAGATCGCCTGTGGCCCCAGTTTGCTGACAAACGTCTCCCTCTATTCCGCGTCATCCTCGGGCTTGTCCCGAGGATCTAATCACCCCTCTATGCGAGCGGAGTCTGCGGTCAGTAAGGCGCTGTTCTTTCTGCCTTTTTAACCCGAAATGCTTGTCGCGCGGGTAAGTGCTTAGACCCTCGGGACAAGCCCGAGGGTGACGAAAGAGGGTGGGGCGGGTTTGTCATTAGCCCTCAGGCCGGCCCCTGTCGTTTCGCTTGGCCGAAAACTCAACCGATCACAGAACCACCCGATAAAGCGCAAAGCCGTTCTCGCCGTCGCCGGCGGTCTCGATCCTGGCGCCCTTCACGTCGTCGATATAGGCCTTGGCGCGCGGGCCGGTCTCGAAAACCGCCGTGGTGCCGGGCATCGGGGCGAAGGTCCAGTTGAAGTCGGCGGACGGGTTGATCGTGCCCTGGTCGACGATATAGCGGACGATGACGTCGCGGTTGGTGTCGGGGCCGACGAACACGATCACATCATTGTCGATATCCGGGAAATTGCCGCCGCCGCCGGCGCGGTAATTATTGGTCGCGACGATGAACTGCTGCTCCGGATCGATCGGCTTGCCGTCAAAGGCAAGGTCGATGATGCGGTGGCTGTCGGGATTGGCGAGGCTGCCGTCCTTGGCGTAGCGCGCCGGCTTCGCGAGGTCGATCCTGTAGGAAACGCCGTCGATGATGTCGAAATTGTAGGACGGGAAATCCGGGTTCAGCAGGGCGGCATCCTTGGCGCCGGGCTCCACCTGGTTGAACATGCCCGCCGACATTTCCAGCCATTCGCGCACCTGCGCGCCGTTGATCAGCACGGCGCGGGTGGTGTTGGGGTAGAGATAGAGGTCGGCGACGTTCTTGATGGCGATGTCGCCCGCCGGCACTTCCGTATAATAATCCGGACCGCCGCGACCGCCGGCCTTGAAGGGGGCCGCAGCCGAGAGCACCGGAAAGTCCTTGTATTCGCTGTCCTTCAGCATCTCCTTCGTATACCAGGTCTGCGCCTTGGAGACGATCTGGACGGAGGGATCATCGGCGACCAGCGCGAAATAGGACTGCAGCGGCGCCGAGGTCTTGCCGACGGGCGTGCGGACATAGTCGAGCGTCGCCTCGTGATCGGCCTCGGCTGCGGCGATCACCGCCGTGTCGGAGACCACGTCGGCGACGACCTTGCGGTCCTCGGTGCGGTGATAGATCGGCCGCGCCTCGGTGGTGAAGTCGACGATCTTCCAGCTATTGCCGTCCTTTTCCAGGAGCAGGTCAATGAGGCCCATATGCGAGCCCCAGAAGCCGGCCATGGCGGCGGGCTTGCCCTGAAGCGTGCCCTTCTCAGGATCAACGCCGGCAATGCCCTGAAAATCGGTCGGGCCGGGGAAGACGAGATGCTGGTGACCGGTGAAGACCGCATCGATGCCGTCAACGCCGGCAAGGTAGAGCGAGGCGTTTTCCATCAGTTCGGCCGGACCGGTTCCGTCGATGCCGGAATGGGAGAGGGCGATGATGATGTCGGCTCCCTCTTCCTTCATCACCGGCACAAAGGCTTCGGCCGCGGCAACGATGTCGCGGGTATTGGCCTTGCCGGAAAGGTTCTTCTCGTCCCAGACCATGATCTGCGGCGGCACGAAGCCGATGAAGCCGACCTTGACCGGGCTCTTGTTGCCGGCGCCATCGGCGATCATCTTTTCCTTGATCAGGTAGGGCCTGAACATCAGGTCGTCATTGCGCGGGTCGCTGGCAAGCTGGCCCTTGGTGAGGTTGGCGCAGACGAACGGGAAGTTCGCGCCGCCGACGACCTTGAACATGAAATCGAGGCCGTAATTGAACTCGTGGTTGCCAAGCGTGCCGACGTCATAGCCGAGCACGTTCATCGCCTTGATCACCGGATGGACGTCGCCCTCGTTCATGCCGCGCTCATAGGCGATGTAATCGCCCATCGGGTTGCCCTGGAGGAAGTCGCCATTGTCGATCAGCATGGAATTGGCCGATTCGGCGCGGATCGCGTCGATGATCGAGGCCGTGCGCGCGAGGCCCATCGTGTCATTGGGCCTGTCGGCATAATAGTCATAGGGGAACACGTTGACGTGGATGTCCGTGGTCTCCATCAGCCTGAGATGCGCCTGGTTCTCGGCCGCATTGGCGGCGAAAGGGTGGAGCGCGATCAGGGCGGAGGCGGCCGTCATGCCCTTCAGGAGGGCGCGGCGCGAGATCGAGGGCAAGAGAAGGTTCGTGGACATGAGAGCTCCGGGGTTCATCGCTTGCGCGGAAATTTATGGAACGCCATCATCGCTTCGCACCGTCATGTGACAGGCGGTTGACATCCGGCGGGATTAAGCACCAACCTTGGATCGATTTTGAAATGATCGTGGTACGCTATGTGGAGGGTGTGCCGGCCGTCAATACGGGAGGGAAGTTTGGTAACCAGTTTCACGATCCGAAATGCGGCCCGCGATGACGTGCCGGACATGGTGCGGCTGATCAATATCGCCGGTCATCGCCTGCCGCTGTGGTGCTGGGGCCAGCTGGAGGGCGGGCGGGAAGACCCCTGGCAGGTCGGCCGCACGCTTGCCGCGCGGGATGAAGGGGCGATTTCCTGGACCAATGGCACGGTCGCCACGCTCGGATCGGATGTCGCGGCGCTGATGCTCGCTTATCCGCTCAAGGGCGAGGCACCGGGCTATGGCTGCGAGATCGATCATCCCGTGGTGACGCCCTTGCGCGATCTGAAACGTCAGGCCGAAGGCACCTTCCACATTCATGTTCTGGCGGCCTATGCGGAGTATCGGGGGCGCGGACTCGGCTCCTTTCTGCTCGACAAGGCGGACCGCATCTCGGGAGACAGCGATATCAGCCTGATCGTCTCGGATGCCAACGCGCCTGCCAGGCGGTTCTATGAACGCCTCGGTTTTGAGGAAAGGGCGCGGCAGGCCCTGGTGACGGCGCCCGACTGGCATGCCGACGGTGACGACTGGCTGCTGATGATCAAGAAGCCGACGGCGCGGTGAACGCCTCGTCGACATCGACGTTGAGACGTTCGATGATCGGCCGGAGCGCGAATGAGGAATTGATCTGCACCACATGCGGCAGCGCCGAGAGCCAGTCGCGGTGGATGCGCTCGTAGTCCTTCAGGTCCTTCGCCGCCACGCGCAGGATGTAGTCGTACTGGCCCGAGACCATGTAGCAGACAATGATGTTCGGGCAGCGCCGGACGGCTTCCTCGAACTCGGCAAGCGTGCGGGCGAACTGGCCGGAAAGCGAGATATGGACCAGCGCCGTCATCTTGTATCCAAGCGCATCGGGCGAGATCTTGGCGGTATAGCCCTCGATCACCCCGCTTTTTTCCAGCAGATCAAGCCGGCGCGAACAGGCCGAGGGCGAAAGACCCACGGTCTCGGCCAGCTCGGCATTGGTGATGCGGCCATTGTTTTGAAGCGCCTTCAGGATCGCACGATCGATATCATCCAGGTCCAATTTTCGAACTCCCTGCGAATTTTGTTGTTCTTGTTCGAATAATAGTCTGATTTGGCGGCGAGACAAGCCGCTACCCGCAAGGAAATCCAGCTTTGCGCCGGGTTGCCGTGGCTCCGCGGAGCGCTGGCTCGCCGTCGGCGGGCCTGCCCCGCATATAAAAAGTTATGTTTTCGATATAACGAAAAACTTGCAACCCGCCAATTTCGATCTATGTTTAGATATATCGAAACAATATCGGAAAGGGTTCCCTCATGCATTCTCATTTTCATCAGCACGGCCACGCCATGCGCTTTGCCATGGGGCGCGGGCCCGGCCACGGACCGGGACGCGGGGGCCGCGGCGGCGGTCACGGTTTCGGCGGGGAGGATGGCGGCGGCCGGATCGGGCGGTTTCTCGGCCAGGGTCGCATCCGCTTTCTCGTGCTGCAGCTGATCGCCGACGAGCCGCGTCACGGCTACGACATCATCAAGGCGATTGAGGAACTGAGCGGCGGCTTCTATTCGCCGAGCCCGGGCGTCATCTATCCGACGCTTGCCTTTCTCGAGGACGGCGGCTATGTCGCGGTCTCGGCCGACGGCAACAAGAAGTCCTATGCGATCACGGAAACAGGCCGGGCCTATCTCGAAGAGGAAGCGCCGGAGGCGGAAATGGCGGTGAAGGCGCTGAAGGCGGTCGCCGAACGCCTCGGCGCGCGCGAGCGCAAACGCGAACGCGCCCGCGGCGGCGACAACCTGCCGCGCAGCGTCGAGGCGGCCTTCCTGAACCTGCGCGAGGTCATCGACAGACGCCTTGAGCGCGATGCCGGCGCCGCGAGCGCGGTTGTCGCGGAACTTCTGGCGATGGCCGAGCGTATCGAGGCCGCCGGCACGGCGATGCCATCGGACGAAACGCCTGACGCGTAAAAACAAGATCCACCCGCTGCGGCCTCACGCGCGGCGGGTGGCTTGCATTGGTTCAGAGCTTCCTGGCGAAGGCGAGCAGTTCGGCATCCGAAAGCGGGGTGATCTCGCTTTCATAGGTGGCGACCGGCGAGAAGCCGAACTGCTGGTAAAGCTGCAGGGCGCGCGGGTGGTCGAGGCTGTTGGTCGCGGTGATGATCTTTTCCGGCTTGTCGGCCCACATCGCCTTCAGACCTTGAAGCAGGAACCACTTGCCGACACCGAGACCTAGCGCCCGCTCGAACAGGCCGAAATGAACGAGTTCGGTGACCCCGTCATCCTGCTGCTGATATTCGTAGAAACCGGCAGGCGCGCCCTCGAGATAGAAGACGGTGATCGTGGTGCTCTGATTGTGGATGGTGGCCGAAAGCTCGTCGTCGTCCATCCGCACCCGGTCCACCCATTCCCAGCGCGTCCCGACCTGGCGATACAGGAAGCGGTAGAAGGGAAGCGGAATTTCCGGCACCCGCATCAGCGCGATATGCAGGTTGGAGGGCGCGATCATATGCGCCTTCGGCGGGGCCGTCATCTCCAGTTCCGTGACATGGATCCGGATCGGCTTCTGCGCCTTGCTCTTGCTCATGCCTCACGCCTTTCCGGTAACAATGGCGGTGTCGGCGCGGCCGCCCCATTCCGACCAGGAGCCGTCATAGAGACTGTTGTCCTCGTGGCCGAGGCTTTCAAGCGCGAGCGTAATGATCGCCGCCGTCACGCCGGAGCCGCAACTGGTCACCACCGGGCGGGCAAGGTCCAGTCCGGCTTCATCGAACAGCGCCTTCAGTTCGTCATTGGAGAGAAACCGGCCGTCTTTCGAGAAAGCGGTCGCAGGCAGGTTTTTCGCCCCGGGCATATGCCCCGCGCGCATGCCCGGCCGGGGTTCGGGTTCTTCGGCGGCAAAACGACCGGGCCCGCGCGCATCGGCGATCTGGTGGCTGCCGGACGCGACGATGTCACGCATTGCGGAAAACGATGTGACCCTGTCGGCGGCAAGGCGCGGCGTGAAGGTCGCGGGCTTCGGCTCCGGCAATTCGGTTTCGACCGGATGTCCGTTCGCCTTCCAGCCATCGAAGCCGCCGTTCAGCACATAGACGTCGTTTGCGCCCATGACCCGCAGCAGCCACCACAGGCGCGGCGCGGAGAAGAAACCGGGACCGTCATAGACGACGATGGCGTGGCGTTCGCTGATGCCGCGCTTTCCCATTTCGGCGGCGAAGAATTCCGGCGCGGGCAGGGAGTGCGGCAGGCCGGTCGTCGTATCCGCGATTTCGTCATGATCGAAGAAGACGGCGCCGGGAATATGACCCTCGGCATATTCGGCCTTGCCGTCGCGGTTATGGGCGGGCAGATACCAGGAGGCGTCGATGACGGAAAAATCGGGCCTGTTCAGGCGCTCGGTCACCCAATCCGGCGAAACGACAAACCGGCTTTCAGCACTCATCTCGATCATACTCCTTGAAAAAACAGAAAGGTTCACGCGCCGAAGCGGATGCGCAAGCGCCGGTTCTCACGGCCCTTCTTCTCGATCTTGCCGATATGGACGGCTCCGATCTCTGCGGTTGAACGCACATGGGTGCCGCCGCAGGGCTGGCTGTCAACCGATGAATTCTCGCCGATGCAGACAAGCGAGATCCGTCCCATGCCCGTCGGCGGGCGGACATTCTTCGATTTGACGATATCGGGATTGGCGGCAAGCTCGTCATCGCTGATCCACTGCACGTAGACCGGATGATCCTCATCGACGAGTTTCATCATCGCGTCGCTGACCGCCTGCTTGTCGACGGTCTCGCTCATGTCGAAATCGACGCGCGATTCGTCCGCGCCGACGGCGGCGCCGGTGATCGGGAAGGGACAGACGACGGAGAGGAGATGACAGGCGGTGTGCATGCGCATCAGCTTCAGCCGGCGCGGCCAGTCGATCGCAAGCGACAGCTTTTCGCCGGGGGATGGCGGCGCTTCGCCCTCCGCAGGAACATGAAGGATGACGTCCTTGCCGTCGCCGTGCCGGGTCACATCGAGGCGAAGCGTCGCGCCGTCGGCGCGAATGGCCGTGCCCGTATCGCCCGGCTGGCCGCCCGAGGTCGCGTAGAAACAGGTCCGGTCGGTTTCGAACGTGCCGTCTTCATGCACCGTCGTGACCATCGCATCGCACCGTTGAAGGTAGAAATCGTCGCGAAAGAGGGCATCAACGGGCATGGGTCACTTTCTGGAGCGCTTCCGCTTTCCCCGGATTGCGAAAGCGCTCTACCTCTTTGTTTTGCGCGTTTCCGGACGGAAAACCGGTATCCGCTTTTCCGGAAACGCTTATCTCTTTGTCTTTACGCGTTTCCGGACGGAAAACCGGTATCCACTTTTCCTGGAAACGCTATTCGAACGGCACGGCGATCTCTGTTTTCGCCGTCAGCCATTCCGGCACGGGCAAGCCCTTTTCCTTGAGGAAGCGGGGGTTGTAGAGCTTCGACTGGTACCGGTTGCCATAGTCACAGAGCACGGTGACGATGGTGTGGCCGGGGCCGAGCTCGCGCGCAAGCCGGATGGCGCCGGCTATATTGATGCCCGATGAACCGCCGAGGCACAAGCCCTCATGGACAACCAGGTCGAATATCAGCGGCAGCGCCTCGCTGTCGGCGATGCGGAAGGCGAAGTCGGGCGCAAAACCCTCGAGATTGGCAGTGATGCGGCCCTGGCCGATCCCCTCGGTGATCGAGCCGCCTTCGCTCTTCAGTTCGCCATTCGTGTAATATTCAAAAAGAGCGGCGCCCTCGGGGTCGGCAATGCCGATCTTGATGTCCCCGTTCTTCGCCTTCAGCCCCATGGCTGTGCCGGCAAGCGTGCCGCCCGAGCCGACGGCGCAGACGAAGCCGTCGACCTTGCCGTCCGTATCGCGCCAGATTTCCTCCGCCGTGGTCTCGATATGGGCATTGCGGTTGGCGGTATTGTCGAACTGGTTGGCCCAGATCGCGCCGTTCGGCTCGCTCTTCGCCAGTTGCCCGGCCAGCCGCCCGGAGAGCTTCACATAGTTGTTCGGGTCGCGATAGGGTTTCGCCGGCACCTCGACGAGCTTCGCGCCGAGCAGGCGCAGCGCGTCCTTCTTTTCCTCGGCCTGGGTCTCGGGAATGACGATCACGGTCTTGTAGCCGAGCGCGTTGGCGACCATGGCAAGGCCGATGCCGGTATTGCCCGCCGTGCCTTCGACAATGGTGCCGCCGGGCGCGATCAGGCCGCTCCGCTCGGCATCGCGGATGATATAGAGCGCGGCGCGATCCTTGACCGACTGGCCGGGGTTCAAAAACTCGGCCTTGCCGTAGATGGCGCAGCCCGTCGCCTCGGAAGCCGCCTTCAGCTTGACCAGCGGCGTGTTGCCGATGAGATCGATGACCGTGTTGTGTGTCGTCATGGTCGTAAAATCCTTGATGTTTGGCCTGCTATGGACCGGACGGGCGGGCCCTGCCAAGGCAAACCATTGCGCGATTGTCCGTGTCGGCGCAAACTGATTTCAGCCCTTGATCTTTTCGAAGGCCGCAAGCGCGCGTTTGCGGGCGGCCTTGTGATCGACGATCGGCTTCGGATAGGTCTCGCCGAGCGTGATCCCGGCTTCCTCCAGTACGGCTTTCGGCGCATCGAAGGGCGCGTGGATGTGTTTTGCCGGCAATGCCGCAAGCTCCGGCACGTACCGGCGGACATAGTCGCCGTCGGGATCGAATTTCTCGCCCTGCAGCACCGGATTGAAGACGCGGAAGAAGGGCGAGGCATCCGCGCCGGAGCCGGCCACCCACTGCCAGTTGGCCGGATTGGAAGCGGGATCGGCATCGACAAGCGTGTCGCGGAACCATTCTTCGCCGCTCCGCCAGTCGATCATCAGGTCCTTGACCAGGAAGGAGGCGGCGATCATCCGCACGCGATTGTGCATCGTGCCTTCGCGCCAGAGCTGGCGCAGGCCGGCATCGACGATCGGATAGCCGGTCTTTCCGCGCGTCCATGCGGCGAGGGCCTCGTCGTCCTCGACCCATTCAAAGCCGTCGAAGCGGTCGTTCCAGTTCTTCGTCGCAAGATCGGGCGAGTGAAACAGCAGATGGTGGCAGAAATCCCGCCAGACCAGTTCCTGGAGGAATTTTTTCCTGTTCTCCGCCGAGAGATTTTTGGCGCGGTTGATCCCGTGCCAGATCAATGCCGGCGAGATCTCGCCGAGCGCCAGATGCGGCGAGAGCATGGAGGTGGCCTCGATATCCGGCCGGTCGCGCGAGGCCGCGTAGTTTTCGGCAAACTCGTCGATGAACCGGTCCAGCCTTTCGCGGGCGCCTCTCTCGCCCGGCGTCCAGAGCGGCTCGAAGCCTGCCGCCCAGTCGGGCTTTCCGGGGTAGAGCCTCCAGTCGGAGAGTGTTTCGCTTTCCGGCTTCGCGTTCGCGGTCGTCAGCTCTTCCGGCGCGTCAAGCGGGTCAGGCACCCTGGCTTCGGCGGAAAGAGCCTTCCAGAACGGCGTATAGACCTTGTAGGGGCCGCCTGTCTTGGTCCTGAACTTCGAAGGCTCGTGCAGAATGTGGCCGGCAAAGCTTTCGGCCTGAACACCCGCGTCCCCGAGCTTCCGTTTCAGCGCCGTGTCGGTCGCGATGCCGTCCGGCGTATAGCGCCGGTTCCAGAAGACGGATTTCGCGCCGGTTTCCTCGATCAGCGCGAAGATGACGTCAGCCGGATCGCCGCTCCTCAGGATCAGCCTGGCGCCGCGCTTTTCATAGGCTTCGGCAAGGCGGGCGAGCGAGCGTTCCAGCCACCAGGCCTGCGCGCCGCCAAGCGCGCCGGCGCTGTCGTCCTCGCGGATGAAGACCGGAATGACCGGCCGCGCGTCTTTGCTGGCGGCCAGAAGCGCCCGGTTGTCGGCGAGGCGGAGATCCTTGCGGATCCAGTAAATGGCAGGTGTCTTGTTCGGCATGGCGTCCCGTCGCGGCGATGAATGGCCATGATGTAGGGCCGGCGTCGCGCGAGAAAAGACCCGACGTCTGTGATTGCTTTCCGGCGTCAGTCCTGCAGGGCGTAGCGGATCGAGCGGATGATGAGGACGGCAGAGGCACAGCCCGGGTCCATCACCCTGTCGGGGTGGGCAAAGGGCAGGGGGTCCGGCCTTAGCGGATCCGGATCCGCGCCAGCAAGCGCGGCGTCGGCGGCATGCGTCAGACAGGCGCCGAGGTCGCCGCCATTGTTTCGTGCGGAAAGATAGGCCGAGAGGGCCGGTTGCCAGGCATCGACCATGTTCTTGTGCGGTGCATTCGCCTGACCATGCGCGATGATCCCGTTTGCCATTGCCTCGAAGGCGCGGTCGAACTCCGCCTCGGTGATCACATGCCGGTTGGGCAGGGTGCTGCCCGCGCGGCGGAAAGCTGAGGCGTAGAGCCGGGCCGAGGCCGAATCGATGGTCAGAAATGTTTCCGCCGCCATGTCGAAAACGCGCGCCGGCGTGACGGAGGAGGGGTCGAGCGCCGCGAGCTGCTGCTCCATCGCCGTGAAGGCGGCCGCCATGACTTCACCATGGTCGCCGTCCCCGGCCACCGCGTCGAGCCGGCTCAGCCAGTGGCTGTTGCGCGACACCGCCGCCGCGATTTCGGAAAACATGCCTATGATCTCGAAGGAGGTAATATCGTTCATGTCCGGAACCAGCCGCTAAATCTGACCGCCGCTGCAGCGGAAGCCGCAATGAGTTTTGAAATATCGGAATTTGCTAAACTATAGGTCCGAACATAAACGAAGATTTCGCATTTGCGAAGACGGGGCGCGCCTGTTTTTGTAAACGGTCAACCTCATCCCGGCTGAATAGTGGCGGCGGTCGTTCGACTGAGGCCGGCTCAGTCGATGAACTCGACCGTGACGCCCGGGCTGACCATGCCGGCCAGTTCCTGCGCGTCCCAGTTTGTCAGGCGCACGCAGCCGTGGCTGGAGGTCTTGCCGATCCTGTCGGGGTCGGGCGTGCCGTGGATGCCGTAGCTCGGCTTCGACAGCGCGATCCAGACATTGCCGACCGGCCCGTTCGGACCCGGATTGATGGTCAGAACCCGGTCATTGTCGCCCTGCTTGAAGTTCTTCTTCGGGTCATAGGTATAGTTTGGGTCGATCGCGATCCGCTCGACGGTGACGGTGCCGGAGGGCGAGGGCGTGTCGTTGGAGCCGATGGTCGCCGGATAGGCGGCAACGAGCCTGCCCTCGGCGTCATAGGCGAACAGCTGCTTGCGGCCCTTGTCGGCGATGATGCGGGCAACGGCGCCCTTCTGCTTTGCGCCGGGGGTAACCACCTTGATGACGGTGCCCGGTCGGGAGAAATCGGCATCGGGGTTGAGCGTCTTGAGGAAAGCTTCATCCATATGGAATTTCTCGGCCAGCATCTCGGAAACAGAAGTATAGGAAAGCGCGGGTAGTTGCGCCTTCTCGCCATAGTCCGAGGGGATGCTCGCGACATAGGGACCGGCCGCGTCCTCGGCGGTGATCGTATAGGTCCGCACGGGCAGGCCGCCCTCGAGCGACAGCGATTGCAGGATTGTCTCCTTGTCCGCCTCCGGGTCGACCGCGCGGCCGCTCTTCTTGGCATAGGCGTCCAGCGCCTTGCGGACATTGTCGCCCATCAGCCCGTCGATAACGCCGGGAGAGATGCCGTTGCGGTCGAGAAACACCTGAAGCGCGACAACATTCATGTCGGCCTTCGCGCTGCTCGTTCTCGCGGCAGGGCGCTCCCCGGAGGTTTCGGGATTGGCCGGCGCCGGGATTTCGGGCGCCTGGGGGAAAGAGGCGCGCGGGCCGTCATTCCAGCGCGGCGGCGGCGTTTCGTCGAAACGGTTCGGGCGCGCGGCGAAGCGGTCGTCGTTCTGTCGCCAGTCCCTGCGGCCCCAGCCGTTGGCCGCCGGGGCCGGCGCGCCGCCATAGCTGTCGCGAATAGCCCGGTAGTCGCCGGCAGACATCTCGGTTGCGACCAGATTGCCGTTGCGATCAAGCAGGATCGGCCGCCCCCGGCCGTCCCGGCCCATCACCACGCTGCCATATTCGGGGATGTAGTCGAGCAGGCTTCCGTCCGGCGCGACAAGGAAGATCTGCCGTCCGTTCTTGTAGAGCGGTTCATGCGCATGGGCGGCGGTTGCCGGCAGGGCGAGCGCGGCGATCATCAAGGGAATGGTGTAAAACGTCGCTTTTTTCATGGTCTCGATGCATTTTGTCGCTGTTATTGGCGCGGTGTTTCGCCTAGCGTGGCCTCTGCCTATTCAGGCGCTTGTCAGGTGAACGCTCGCTGAACGCGCTTGTTTCCGTTATCTCGAGACTTGGTTAAAAAGATGATCGAATTTGCCGCCGGTAACGGTCCCCGCGTCTTTCTTGATTCCACCTCCGTCATGGATATCGCTGGCTGTGTCGTCGCCGGCATCGACATCGCGCCGAAGCGGGCGATCCCCGATGACGGCGATGCCCGGATCGATCATTCGCTCGAAGGCTTTCTGTTCACCTGCGGTCCGGACCATATCCGTCATCCCGAACCGGTGGAGGGGGACGAGGGCCGTTTCTTCCCGCTGCATGGCTCCGCCTCAGGTAACGCGGCGGCGGTGAAATCGCTGGAGATCAGCGATATGGGCGCGGAATGCGTCTGCCATATTCCGGTGGCTACCGCCAATGGCGGCGACATGCTGATCGAGCGTCAGTGGACGCTGAACGGGACATCCGGCGTTCTGGAACTCACCGACACCGTGATCAACAAGTCGGATCGCCCGCTGCCGGCGATGATGATGTATCATATCAATTTCGGAGCCAGACACCTTGATGACGGCGTGCGGCTGGAAAGCCGCTCGCTGCCGGAGATATCGCTGCCCTGGCGCTTCGGCGAGGGCGATCACGGCATTTTCTGCGTGCCGGCGGTTGCCGGCGAGGACGGCTGGTCGGCGACGCGGTTCGGCCCGATCGCCGCCCTTGGCGGGCTGTCGTTCCATCTCGAGGTGGATAGCGCGACGCTGCCTTTCCTGCAGGTTTGGCGCAACCAGGAAGCGCCGGCTCATATCGTCGGCATCGAGCCTGCCTCGCATCGCTGGACCAGCCGGCGAAAACTGGCTGAGGAGGGTGCCCTGGCGCCGCTTTCGCCGGACGAATCCCGGACGTTTCGCCTGCGCATCCGCTTTGCCTGAGCCCTTTGGCCCTTGCAATGGCGCGTCTTTGTTTTAATTTCCTGACAAAACGCAAGGAGTGCCGGTATGGATATCCGTCCGATCGATGATTTTTACGCCGTGAGCGAGCAGATCACCCCGGAAGACGTCGCCGAGATCAAGGCGGCCGGCTTCAGGTCCATCGTCTGCCACAGGCCCGACGACGAGGAGGCAGGCCAGCCGGCCTTCGCCGATATCGCCGCCGCTGCCGAGAAGGAAGGTCTCTATGTCGCCCATGTGCCGGTCGGCGGCATGGGGCTGACCCCGGACGCGGTGACGGGCATGGTCGACGCGCTTGATGATCTTGAAAAGCCGGTGCTCGGCTATTGCCGTTCCGGCGCCCGCTCCACCCGCATCTATGAAGAGGCGAAGCGGTTCCGGGGTTGATTTTTTCTTCGACAATCACATTGGAAAGACGTGATAAATGACTGTAAAACGTATTGAAGTTGGCCCTCTGATGACCGGCGCCGTGGTTCATGGCAACACCGTCTATCTGTCCGGCCAGACCGGTTCGGGCGCGACCGTGACTGAGCAGGCGAAGGATTGCCTTGCCAAGGTTGACCGGCTGCTCGCCGCCGCCGGCAGCGACAAGTCGAAGCTTCTGCAGACGCTGATCTACCTGAAGGACATGGGCGATTTCGCCGAGATGAACGCGGTGTGGAAGGACTGGATCGATCCGGAAAACCCGCCGGCGCGCGCCACCAGCCAGGCCGAACTCGCCAAGCCCGAGATTCTCGTCGAGTTTACCGTGACGGCGGCGCTCGACTGACCCGCGACGCCGTTTGGACTGGAATGGCCTGGCGCTCAACCAGGCCATTTTCCCGCGACTTGTATTAAAAACTCTGCAGCCGGCAGGTATCCTGCGTCGGTTTCAACTTTGGCTGATCGGGGGAAGAAATGAAAATCAAGGCAGTTTTGATCGGAATATCGATGATGGCGACTGCGGCGATGCCGGCGATGGCGCGGGAAACCGCGGCGATCCTGGCCGTTAGCTGGCAGCCGGCCTTCTGCGAAGGCCATCAGGACAAGCCCGAGTGCCAGAGCCAGACAGAAAGCCGCTTTGATGCCGGTCATTTCGCGCTGCATGGGCTCTGGCCGCTCGGCGAGAACTATTGCGGCGTTGCGGCGGATGTCCGCGCCGAAGATGAAAACGGGAATTGGAACGCCTTGCCGGCGCTGTCGCTGAGCGATGACCTTCGTCAAACGCTGGAGAAGGTCATGCCGGGGACACAATCCAATCTACAGCGCCACGAATGGGTAAAGCACGGCACGTGCACCAGATTCACGCCGGAAAACTACTTCCAGACGTCTGTGGACCTGCTTGAGCAATTGAACGGTTCGGAGGCCGCCAGGCTGTTTCAGTCGAATATCGGCAGGCAACTTTCGGCCGACGAGATTGCCAAGGCGTTTGATAGCGCATTCGGGCGCGGTGCCAAGGATCGCATCAAGATCAGCTGCGTTACTGATGGAGATCGCCAGTTGATCGACGAGATCACGATAGGTCTATCCGACAAGTATGCGCCGGGGACGTCTCTGGAAGATTTGATACAGGGCGCCGGCAGGACTGCGATCGGATGCGACGGCGGGATCGTCGACCCCGCCGGTCTGCAATAGTTTCGTCAGAGCGTGCGTGTCTGGGCACGGGCGTCGGCTTCCTTGCCCTTGCTCTGGATGGAGTGTTCGCGGGCTTTCAGCGCGTTCCTGACGCGGGTAATGCCTTCGACCCCGAGCGCGATATTGCCGGCGGTGGCGATCTCCTCGCGCAGGTAGACGTCGCCGGTCAGCCGTGCCTCGTCGCCTTCGACGGCGACCTGCACCTCGGTTGCGTCCACAAGGCCGGAGGCCGCCAGCTCGGTGGCGATTGCGTCTTCCCGTTGTGCGCTGTCCTTCCACTCCCCGGTGTTTTCAACCGGTTTGCCGAAGAAAGCTGCTTTCTTGTGCACCATCGTCGCGTCCTTCCTCTTCTCGTTTTCGCGTAAGAAGAAAACGTATGACGGCGGCGATTGTTCAATTCGTGGCCCGATCAAGGCCCACATGGGGCAGGGACAAATCGGTCAATTCTCGCAAGGCGCATTGTTAATGCGGCGTGTTTCGCCTAAATAGCGGCCCAAGAACGCAAGAGCATTTCAAACCGGGATCACGCGGCATATGGCACGTCAGTTCATCTATCACATGGCAGGCCTCAACAAGGCCTATGGCAACAAGAAGGTTCTCGAGAACATTCACCTGTCCTTCTATCCGGACGCCAAGATCGGCATTCTGGGCCCGAACGGCGCCGGTAAGTCGACGGTTCTCAGAATCATGGCCGGCCTCGACAAGGAGTATACCGGCGAGGCCTGGGTGGCGGACGGCGCGACCGTCGGCTATCTGCCGCAGGAGCCGGAACTCGACGCCGAAAAGACGGTGCTGGAAAACGCCATGGAAGGCGTTGCGAAGAAACAGGCCGTGCTCGACCGCTACAACGAACTGATGATGAACTATTCCGACGAGACGGCAGACGAGGCCGCCAAGCTGCAGGATGTCATCGACAGCCAGAACCTCTGGGACCTCGAAAGCCAGGTCGAAATGGCCATGGACGCGCTGCGCTGCCCGCCGGGCGACGCCAATGTGGTCAACCTCTCCGGCGGCGAGAAGCGCCGCGTGGCGCTCTGCCGGCTGCTGCTGTCGCAGCCCGACCTGCTGCTCCTCGACGAGCCGACCAACCATCTCGACGCCGAGACCATCGCCTGGCTGGAAAAGCACCTGAGGGAATATCCGGGCGCTGTCCTGATGATCACCCATGACCGCTACTTCCTCGACAATGTCACCGGCTGGATCCTCGAGCTCGACCGCGGCCGCGGCATTCCCTATGAGGGCAACTACACCGCCTACCTGCAGGCCAAGGCCAAGCGCATGGCCCAGGAGGGCCGCGAGGATGCCGCCCGCCAGAAGGCGATTTCGCGCGAGCAGGAATGGATTTCGTCCAATCCCAAGGCCCGGCAGACGAAGTCGAAAGCCCGTATCCGCGCCTATGACGACCTCGTCAAATCGGCGGCCGATCGCCGTCCGGGCGACGCGCAGATCGTCATCCCGATGGGCGAGCGTCTCGGCCAGGTCGTCATCGAGGCCGAGGGACTGTCGAAGGGCTATGGCGACCGCCTGCTGATCGACGATCTCTCCTTCAAGCTGCCGCCCGGCGGCATTGTCGGCATCATCGGCCCGAACGGCGCCGGCAAGTCGACGCTGTTCCGCATGATCACCGGCCAGGAAACGCCCGACAGCGGCGAAATCCGCGTCGGCGAGACGGTCGATCTCGGCTATGTCGACCAGAGCCGCGACACGCTTGACGGCGACAAGACCGTCTGGGAAGAGATTTCCGGTGGCAATGACGTGATCAAGCTCGGCAGCCACGAGGTCAACAGCCGCGCCTATTGCGGTTCGTTCAACTTCAAGGGCGGCGACCAGCAGCAGAAGGTCGGCACGCTGTCGGGCGGCCAGCGCAACCGCGTCCATCTTGCCAAGATGCTGAAATCCGGCTCCAACGTGCTGCTCCTCGACGAGCCCACCAACGACCTCGACACCGAGACGTTGGCAGCGCTTGAGGATGCGCTGGAAAACTTCGCCGGCTGCGCCGTGGTCATCTCCCATGACCGCATGTTCCTCGACCGCCTGGCCACCCACATCCTCGCCTTCGAGGGCGACAGCCATGTGGAATGGTTCGAGGGCAACTTCGCTGACTATGAAGCCGACAAGATCAGAAGGCTCGGCCCGGACAGCGTCAACCCGAAGCGGGTGACGTACAAGCGGCTGACGCGGTAACTGAGGCCGGAACAAACAGGTGGCGGGCCTCAGGCTCGCCGCTGGTTTATTGAAACAACGCTCACCCGCTGTGAGGCTGGCCCGAGCTTTCATCGCCACTGCCTTGACGAGCGTGACGTGTTTGCGGGGCAGAGCGCAACGTTCGCGGAACGACTGCCTCAAAGGCCTTGAAATGCCGCCTGGATCCTCGGGTCAAGCCCGAGGATGACACGGTGTGTGTCGGCGGGTGTTGTCAAAAGCAAAAGCCGGAGACGATGCCTCCGGCCTTGGGTTTTTCCGTGTCGTATCGCCATCTTCTGCGTCATCCTCGGGCTTGACCCGAGGATCCAGGCCCCAAGGCACGTCATTTCTGCGGCTGGTCTGGCGAATGGTCACCCATCAGCCAAGCCCTCATCCGCAAAGACCTCACGTCCGCCCGTAGATCAAATCCCGCGCGATGTCCGTCGGCTGGCCGAGGCGGGCCTTGTAGATTTCGTAGTTCTCCATGATGCGCTGAACGTAGTTGCGCGTTTCCGGATAGGGGATCGATTCGATCCAGTCGATGACGAAATCGAGGTTCTTGCCGCGCGGGTCGCCGAAGCGTTCGATCCATTGCGGCACGCGGGCGGGTCCGGCATTGTAGGCGACGAAGGTGAGGATGTAGGAACCGTCGAAACGGTCGATCTGCTCGCCGAGATAATGGGCGCCGAGGGTGGCGTTATAGGCGGGGTCGGTCGTCAGGCGGCTTGCGGAATAGGAGAGGCCGTGGCGGCTTGCCACGCGCTGGGCCGTCGTCGGCAGAAGCTGCAGCAGGCCGCGTGCATCGGCAGGCGAAA
>NZ_CFHTCS010000053.1:0-17342 GCF_984369615.1 Martelella sp.
GCGAGGGTTTCAGGCCGACAAGGCCGCAGCAGGCGGCGGGCACGCGGATGGAGCCGCCAGCATCTGTCGCATGCGCAATGGAAACAATGCCGGCGGCGACGGCGGCGGCAGCGCCGCCCGATGAACCGCCGGGCGAGCGGCTTTCATCCAGCGGATTGCGGCAGATCGGGCCCTTTGCCGGTTCGCTGGCGAGCGACAGGCCGAATTCGGGGCTCGTCGTCAGCCCGAAAAGAGAAAACCCGGCGTCGCGAAAACGGGCGGCGATATCGCTGTCAGCGCCGGCATCCCCGCCGGCAAGCGCGCGCGATCCGGCAGTAACGGCAAGGCCCGCAAACGGGCCGCCGAGATCCTTGGCAAGCGTCGGCACGCCGCCGAAGGCCATCGCCGCCTTTTCGTCCGCTGAAAGACCGTCAAACCAATCAGCGGCCGCGAGCCCTGTTTCAGGGTCGCGACCACAAAGGGCGCCGAGATGCGCCCACGCATCAGAGGCCGCAAGCGATGCTTCCATCGCCTGCCGCGCCGAAACATCACCCTTGCCGATCGCGGCGGCGAGCGCTGTCGCGTCGGCCTGCATGGGCAATCCCTACTTCGGTTCGTCCATATTGCGCGGCACCTCGAACGTGCCGTCGATGATTTCCTGACGCTTGGCCAGCATGACTTCGACCGCCTCCGGCGAGGCAACGCCTTCAACGAAGGCGATGTCGCTGCCGCCTTCCTTCAGCATGCCGAAGGCCGTGTAATTCTGGCCGACCGGATTGCCGGCCTCGACATCGGCGATCGCCGCATCGACGATCGGGCGGAAGCCCCAGAGAGCGTTGGCAAAGACGGTATCGGGATAACGCGGCGTGTAATCGATGAGCGATCCGACGGCGAGAATGCCGCGTTCCTTGGCGGCGTCGGCCGTGCCAATGCGTTCGCCGAAGAGAATGTCCGCGCCCTGGTCGATCTGGGCGAGACCGGCTTCACGGGCCTTGGGCGGATCAAAGAAGGTGCCGATGAAGGTGACATGATGTTCGGCGTCCGGATTGGTTTCCTTCACGCCTTCGGCAAAGGCATTGATCAGCATGTTGACTTCCGGGATCGGCATGGCGCCGACCGAGCCGACGACATTGCTTTCCGTCAGCGTGCCGGCCAGCATGCCGGCGAGATATGCGCCGTCCTGGTTCCATGTGCCGAAAACGCCGAAATTGTCGCCAGACGGACCGCCGGAGGAGCCCATGACGAAGGGCGTATCGGGATAGTCGGCGGCCACTTCGCGCGCTTCGGATTCAACGGCGTAGGATTCGCCGATAATCAGGTCGACGCCCTGCTCGGCATATTCGCGCATGGCGCGGGGATAGTCCGTGCCGGAAACGCTCTCGGAAAAGACATATTCGATCGTGCCCTCTTCGGCGGCTTCCAGGAGCGCCTGATGGATGACCGAGTTCCAGGCGTTCTCCACCGGGGAGGCGTGGATGCCGGCAACCTTCAGCGGCTCGGCAGCGCCGGCGGCAGGCGCCATGGCGACGGCGCCGAGAACAAGCGTGGATGCCATGAGCGCGCGACGGCTCAGCGAAAAATCATTCTTCATTTGTAAAAAGACCCCTCTTTGACCATTTGGTTCAAAATTCTAGAAGCCGCTCAATCTTGTGTCAAGATAAACGAATGCACAGGAAATGTGCAGCCTGCTCGTTTCCTTGTGTTTTTTCAAGTGCATGCAGCCGATGGCCGAATCGCGATACCGATCGCCAAATAAGGCAGACGAACCGAAGTCGGCGCAATCCCTGTTCAAAAGTTTGCACCAGATTGTGAATTGTCCGCATTAAGCGGTCCCGGCACGCGGGCCGTGACCACCGATATTTGACCGCGCCAAGAATCCTGATATGAACGTTTCCTGACACTGACCGCCAGTAGAAAAGTTCTCCCATGCCGCGCAATTTTCTCGTCGTTGACCCGGAAAGGGACATGAATGTCATCAAGGGTCTGGCCGCGCCGGCGCGCATTGCCGTGCTCAAGCTTCTGCGCCGCAAGGGGCCGCTGAACGTCAAGGAGATCGGCGAACTCCTGAAGCTTCCGCAATCCACAGTGTCGCTCAGCGTGCAGCTTCTGGAAGAGGCCGGACTGATCCATACGGAGAGCCAGCGCGCCCGCAAGGGCAACCAGAAGGTTTGCACCAGCATCTACGATGAAGTGCTGATCGTTTTCGCCGATGCGGCGGAGGAACGCCGCAGGGACGGGATTGAGGTGTCGATGCCGGTCGGCCTCTACACCGCCTTCGACGTCAGCGCGCCCTGCGGGCTGTGCACGAACGAGGGCATTATCGGCCTTCTCGACGTGCCCGATTCCTTCCTTGATCCGGCGCGCATGAAGGCCGGGCTGATCTGGTTCACAAGGGGCAAGGTGGAATACCAGTTTCCCAACAATGCCCGGCTCGACAACCGCGGCGTCGAAGAGCTCGAATTCTCCCTGGAACTCTCCTCCGAAATGCCCGGCACCAACCCCGACTGGCCGTCCGACATCACCATCGGCATCAACGGCATCGATATCGGCCAGTGGACATCGCCGGGCGATTTCGGCGATCGTCGCGGCGTATTCACGCCGGACTGGTGGAAGCTCAAGGGCTCGCAATACGGCATGCTGAAGCGCTTCCGCGTGACCGGAAGCGGCGCCTATGTGGACGGCGTCAGGATGTCCGACGTCCGTCTCGCCGACCTCGGCCTTGAACGCCACCACTCCATCCGCCTTTCGATCAGCGTGCACGAGGACGCCCGTCATCCCGGCGGCGTCAATATCTTCGGCAAGGGCTTCGGCAATTACGACCAGGACATCGTCCTCAGGATCGCCACGAAGTAGCCTTGCCGTCGACCATCGAGTCTGCCAATGACCGGCCGCAAGCGCCGCGATGGCGCGCCCTCGGGACGGCGACGCGCTTCCACCGCGCCCAGGACAAGGACCAGCGGCCGCAAAGGTCAGCGCGTCGTCATTGCCGGACCGGTCAGCCCTCAACCTGACGGCGGGCGGCTTCCGCTTCGAGATCGAGGTGTCCGCGCAGATCTTCGGGCAGGTCCAGATGTCCGGACAACCGCTCGAGATAGGCCTTTTCCTGCGGCGTGTCGGGATCGACCGCAAGAGCGGAAGCCAGATAGAGCTCGGCTCCCTGTTCGCGCGAGCGCGCGAGCCTTGCGACCGCCGCAGGATCTGATGGCTGGGCGAAATAGTCGAAAAGCAGCGCTTTTTCCTCCGCGCCGAATCCCATCTTCTCGATCTGCTCGCGGATGCGGCCATGCTCGGCCTTGTCGATATGGTCGTCGCAATTTGCCGCCGCGATCATCGCCCGCATCAGCGCCAGCCGGAAATCCCGGCCGTCCTTGTCCGCGTCGTGCTCGACATCAAAGCCGCTGTCCGCCGGCGGCTTCGGCAAATTGAGCGGCCTCTCCTCCTGACCGGAGGACTTGTTCTCCTGCCAGTCGCGATAGGCCTTGTAGGCCAGTCCGCCGACAGCAGCCATGCCGCCGTATTTCAGCGCCTTGCCGCCCAGCTTACGCCCGGTCTTGGTGCCGAGCAGAAGCGCGATCGCTCCGCCGGCCGCCGCGCCGCCGGCAAGCCCGCCCGGCAGGCCTGAGCCACCCGTTGTCCGCGCCGCATCCGGCCCGCCCGAGCCCGAGCCTGAACCGAGGAAGCCTTCCAGAAGCTTGTTGATGTCCATGCGTTCTTTCACCCGTATTGATTGCCCGAAGAAGATCGAACTGGTGCGGGGACAAGCCGTTTTCAAGGCATCCAGCGCCGTTTCATCCACCTGAACACCCTATAAGCAGACGCTTACGGGCCCGCATTTCAGCACTTGCGCCATGGACGAGGGCCATTGTCTCCGTCCACATCGGCAGCGTCGCACTCCAAGGCGACCCAACAGACAGGAGCCGATATGAAACGCATTGCCATCCTCGCAGCCCTTACGCTCGTCTCGCCGCTTTCCGCCTTCGCCATGCCGGCCGTCGGCGACGTCGTCGGCACCAATCCGAAGGACGCCACCGCCGCCCTCGAAAAGGTCGGCTGTTCCGTCAGGGCATTCGAAGCCGAAGACGGCATGATCGAGGCCAAGTGCACCGATCAGTCCAACAAGATGTGGGAAATCTATATCGATCCGGCCTCCGGCGCGGTAAAGAAGATTTCCGGGAAGGACTGAGATGTCCGACAAGGCAAAGACAGGACGAGGGGCGGAAGTCGCCCCTCCCGATCCGTGGGACCCGCTGGTGCGGATCAGCCACTGGACGATCGCCGCCGCCGTCATCATCAACGGGCTCTTGTCCAAACCGGGCGGCACGATCCATGTCTGGGTCGGCTGGATCGCCATGTCGGTTCTGGCGATCCGGCTGGGCTGGGGGCTTCTCGGACCGCGCGAGGCGCGCTTTTCCGCCTTTCCGCCGCATCCGAAAGCCGCCGTCTCGCACCTGCTCTCGGTCATCAGGGGCAAGCCGCGTGAGTATCCGTCGCACAATCCCGCAGGGGCCATGATGGTCTATGCGCTCTGGGCGATGCTCGCCGTCGTCATCGCCACCGGCCTGATCATGACCGATGCCAGGAGCCCGATCACGATTGCGGAGGAACAGGCTGCCGTCGAACAGGGCGACTGGTCGAGCCTTGCCAATGGCAGCGCCGGGGACGATAGTGGCGACAGTCTTGCCCGGAGCGACATCGTCGAGGGGGTGCACGAAACCGCCGCCAACCTGATGCTCATTCTGGCGCTCATTCACGTCGCAGGCGTCGCGGTCGAAAGCCACGCGCTTCGCCGAAACCTCGTCCGCCCGATGATCAAGGGTCCGCCGAAATGACGAACAGGCCGGAAACACGAAGGCAAGGGCGATCGCAGACGATCGCCCTTGCGGCGTTCATGCTGATGCAGGCCGTCGCCGCCGTGTTTTTCGTTGCCGATGCAACGCGCGACCTTTTTGAGAAGCCGCCCGGCGCCCACTCCATCATCGAGGCGCTGATCGCCGTCACGCTGGTCGCCGGCATCTTCCTTGCCGGCTGGCAGCTTCGGCTGACACTTGAACGCATGTATGCCCAGGAACGCGCACTCGATACCGCGCGCGGCGATTTCATCCGCATCATCGACGCACAGTTCGACGACTGGGGCCTGACCCCCGCCGAACGCGAAGTCGGGCTTCTGGCGCTGAAGGGGCTCGACATCTCGGAGATCGCCCGCCTGCGCGGCGCGGCCCAGGGCACCGTCCGCGCCCAGATGACGCGGATCTACGCCAAGGCCGGCGTTTCCGGCCGCGCCCAGTTTGCGGCATGGTTCGTCGAGGATCTGTTGGGCGATGGCATCGGCAGGCCGGATGACGCTGCCTGACAGGCTTCATTCCACCTCCGGCAGCCTTTCCCGCCAGATTTCCGCGTAAGCGTTGAGGTCGGCAAGACCCGACAGCGATTCGGGATGGGGCTTGAAGGCGGAGAGCTTCATGCCGCCCACGGCAAGGCCTGCCGCGCCGGCGCTGGTGCCGCTGCCCGGGCTTTTCTCCACCGGACGGCCGGTCGCGGCCGAGAGCATGGAGAGATAGTCGTGGTTTTCGGCAAACGGACCTTCCACGATTACCGGTCCAGAAGCCCCGGTCAGGTCAAGGCAGATCGCCGTCATCAGCGCCAGATACCAGGAAACGCCGAGAAGACGCATGCCGGGCGTCAGATGATGCTCGTCCACCGTCCAGCCGCCGATGATCCCCTGAAACGGCCCGGTATCGCCGAGCACAGACGGCATCATCATGATCCGGTTCTTCAGCATCGCCTTGCGGTCGTCTTCGGTGACGGCAACCTCGCCGCCGGGCGCCGCCACCTCGAAGACCCGTCCGCCCATGAACCGCGCGGAGGGCACCGGATCGCCATAGGCGTTGACGTTGATCAGCGTATCCCGGCTTTCATCCAGAGCCGGCGGATGACCGCCGACGGCCATGGCGATCACCCAGGTGCCGGTCGAGACCACGGAAAAGGGCTGCGCGCGCGACCACAGATGCGGCAGCAGCGAGGCGTTGGAATCGTGAATGCCGGCAAAAACCGGACAAGCGGCTGCAAGACCCGTCTTCTTCGCGATTTCCGGCAGAACCTCGCCAAGCTTGTCATCGGCTTTGACAAGCTCTCCCATCTTGCCGAAGAGGCCAAGTTCGCCCACCAGCGAGGAAAACGTTCTGGAGCGCGGTGACCAGAGATCGGTGTGGCAACCCCAGCTCGTCGCCTCGCCGGCGCGCCGACCGGTGAGACGAAAGCCCCAATATTGCGGATAGGGCAGTATGCAGTCGATCTCGGCGAACTGGTCGGGAAACCTGGTCTTCTGCCAGAAGAGCTGGGCGCCGACATTCAGCCCCATGGCAAGGCGCGGCGAGCCGGTCTCGGCAAAGGGCGGGCGGAGCTTTTCGTAGTCTTCGCGGGTTTCGTCGGGACCGGTATGTTCGTAGTCGAGCACCGGGAGCGCCAGCGTTCCGTCACGCTTCAGGAGCGCCGCCGTCGCGCCATGCGTGGTCACGGAGATTGCGTCGACGCCATGCTGATCCTGAAAGGCGGCAAGCGCTTCCAGAATGAAGCCGAAAAGGTCGTCCACCTCGAAATGCGGATAGGGCGAATCGCCCGTGACGACATTGCGCTTTGACCGCGTATCGACCTCGCGGCCTTTCTCCAGATCATAGAGGATGACCTTGGCATTGGTCTTGCCGATATCGATGACCGCGACATTGCGGATGTCACTCATTGCGCCTCATCCCGTCTGAACCGCCTTGCGATCCTCGTATAGAGCACAGGCAATGCGATCACGCCAATCAGCAGAAGACCGATGAAGATCGACATGACGATTCCCGGCACATTCATCAGCCCGAAGCCGAAGGTGACCAGGCCCATGATGAAGGCGGCGAGCACGACGCCGATGATCGTGCCCGCGCCGCCGAGAATGTTGATCCCGCCCAGCACCACCATGGTGACGATCTCGAGCTCCCAGCCAAAGGCGATCGACGGACGCGTCGAGCCGAGGCGGGAGGTCAGGCAGATTGCCGCCATGCCGGACATCACCCCGGTCATCAGGAACAGCAGGAACTTCACCCGCCCGACCCGGATGCCGGAAAAGCGGGCGGCGGTGGCGTTGTTGCCAATCGCATAGACCATGCGGCCGAAGCTTGTGAGATGCAGCAGGATGCCGAAAAGCACGGCCATGACGGCAAACAGCACGAATTCGAAGGAGATGACCCAGACCACGTAGCCCTGGCCGAAAAAGGCGAAACCGGGCGGATAGCCGGTAAAGGCCTTGTCGCCGAGCACCACATAGGAAAGCCCGCGGAAGAGGCTCATCGTGCCGATGGTGACGACGATGGACGGCAGGCCGAGACCGGTGATGAGAAACCCGTTGAAGGCGCCGCACAACAGGCCGACGCCAAGGCCGATTGCCACAAGTTCCGGTGTTCCCGCGCCGAACTGCGCGGCATAGCCCATGGCCGTGGAGGCGAGCGCGATGATGGCGGCGACCGACAGGTCGATCTCGCCCGATATGATGACGAGCGCCATGGCAAAGGCAATCAGCGCCTTTTCGGTGAAGTTGAAGGTCGCATCCGACAGGTTCCAGGCGTCAAGGAAATAGGGCGAGGCGAAACTGTTGACGATGAAGATCGCGACCACCACCAAGACCAGCAGGCTCTCCCAGCTTCTCGCCATCCGGTAACCACGCCCATGCAGGCGGTCTGGGACAAAGCGCGTTTCGCTGACACTCATAGCGCATGCTCCGCTTTTTTCAGGATGACGCGGCCCTTGACGCGCGAGGAGCGCGCATTGACGGCAACGGCGATGATGATCACCGTGCCCGAAATCGCCATCTGCCAGAAGGGCGAGACATTGATGACCGGCAGCGCATTCTTGATAATGCCGAGGAACAGCGCGCCAAGCACCGCGCCAATCGCCGTCCCCGCCCCGCCGGCAATCGATATGCCGCCGATGACGCAGGCCGCGACTACATCCAGCTCGAAACCATTGGCGATATCGACATAGGCAACGGCATAGCGCGCGGTCCACAGATAACCGGCAAGGCCGGCCAGCGCGCCGGCAATCAGATAGGCAAAGAAATGCGTGCGACCGACGGAAATGCCGGTATAGACGGCAGCATGCGGATTGCCGCCGACGGCATAAAAGGCGCGGCCAAGCCGGGTCATGACCAGCACCGCCATCATCACCAAAATGACGGCCAGCGAGAACCAGGCAAGCACCGGAATGCCGAGAAAGACGGCGCGCGGCACCGCCTTGAAGGCATCGGTCATCTCATGGGCATTGACCCAGGCGCCGCCGGTCAGAAGAAAGATCGTGCCGCGATAGATCGTCATCGTGCCGAGCGTCACCACGATGGGCGGGATCGACAGGCGCCAGACCAGAAGCCCGTTGATGGCGCCGAGCGCCGCGCCGCTGACGGTGGCGGCCACCAGCAGAAAGATCACCGGCAGGTCGGGAAAGGCGACATTCAGAAGGGCGGCAATGGTGCCCGACAGCGCCAGATTGGCGGCGATGGAAAGATCGATGCCGCGCGACAGGATGACGGCGGCTTGTCCCAGCGCCAGGATGATCAGGATCGCCGTATCATTATAGATCGAGACGAGATTGCGCGGCGCGACGAAGCCCGGGAAACGCAGCTCGATCGCGCCGACCAGCATCAAGATGGCAACGAAAAGCAGCGCCTCGCGATGTTTGAAGATCTGCGCCATCATGCCGCCGCCCCGATGCCGGCTGCCGCCCGCACCAGCTTTTCCGCCGACATCTCATCGCGCGCAAGCTCGGCGACGATCCGCCCCTCGCGCATGACAATGACACGGTCGGACATGCCGAGGATTTCCGGAATTTCTGACGAGACCATGATGATGGAGAGCCCCCTGCCCGCAAGCTCGCTCATGAAGGCATGAACGGCGGATTTCGAACCGATATCGATGCCCTTGGTCGGCTCATCGAGAATGATCACTTTCGGCTGGGTCGCCAGCCATTTGGCGATCACCACCTTCTGCTGGTTGCCGCCCGAAAGATTGCCGACGGGCTGGTCGAGCGAGGCCGCGCGCAGGTCCAGCCGCCCGGTATATTCCCGCGCCAGGGCAAATTCCTCGGCCATGCGGACAAAGCCTCTGCGCGAGACCTTGGAGAGCGACGGCAGCGTGACGTTTTCGAAGATCGGCATGGCGGTGATCGTGCCCTGCGTGCCGCGTTCCTCCGGCACATAGACGATGCCCTGCTTCACCGCTTCCGAGGGCGAGCGGATGACGGCGATCTCGTTATCAATCCGCACGGCGCCGGCCGCAGGCCGGGTGATGCCGAACAGCGCCTGCATGAATTCCGACCGCCCGGCCCCGACAAGACCATAGAAGCCGAGGATCTCGCCGCGCCGAAGGGTGAAGCCGATATCCTCGAATTCAGTCGGGTGGCGATAGCCCGACACCGTCAGCACCGGCCCGCCGATTGCGACCTCCTGCTTGGGGAAGACCTGGTCGACAGGCCTGCCGACCATCAGTTCCACCAGAGCGTTCTCGTCCGTGTCGGCAATCCTGCCCTCTCCCACCATCTCGCCATCGCGAAAGACGGTATAGCGATCGGCAATGCGGAAGATTTCGTCGAATTTGTGGGAGATGAACAGGATCGCCTTGCCGTCCGCCTTCAGCTTCTCGACCAGTTCGTAAAGCTCCTCGATTTCCTTTTGCGACAGGGCTGCCGTCGGCTCGTCCATGATGACCACGCGGGCATCGACGGAAAGCGCGCGGGCAACGGCCACCATGTGGCGATTGGCGATGCCAAGCTCGGACAGGCGATGGCGCGGATCGATGCGCGCGCCGATACTGTCGAGAATATCGCGGGCGCGATCATGGATCTGCTTCCAGTCGATCAGGCCGAAACGGTTGGTCGGCGCGTGACCGATGAAGATGTTTTCGGCAACCGTCAGCGCGTCGAACAATACGGTTTCCTGATGGATCGCCGTGACGCCATGTTCGCTTGCCGCTTCCGCCGTCGGGAAGCGGACAGGCGCACCGTCGATAGTGATCTCGCCGCCATCCGGCTGGTAAATGCCTGTCAGGATTTTGACGAGCGTCGACTTGCCCGCGCCGTTTTCGCCGACAAGCGCGGTCACCTCTCCCGGATAGAGCGCAAGGGAGACATCCGACAGCGCGCGAACGCCCGGAAAGGTCTTGGCGATGCCGTCAAGGGCGATGGCGGCGTTTTTCTGTGCGTCTGGCATCAAGGGCCTGCCGTGTTTTTACTGAGGTACCGACCCGCCGAGATCGGAGCGGGCCGGATTGTTTGCGGGAGTGGCTTGTCCAGATGTGGCAACCAGCATTCTCCCCCCTTGAGGGGGAGATGCCCCGACAGGGGCAGAGGGGGGTGAACCCCATCCGAGAGCACGGAGACTGCGGCTCTTAGGGCTTGCGCCCTTTACCCCTCTCTGTCGCTTTCGCGACATCTCCCCCTCAAGGGGGGAGATCGAATTCGGAGGGGCATTTGGGTGTCTATCAGCAGAGCCAGACTTCACCGCAGCAAGAACAACCTCAGAAAATGTCCTTGAACTTGTCGATGTTCGACTTGTCGTAGACGAAGGGATCGGCCATGGCGCCGGCATTGTCGTCATCGAGCGTCAGATCGCCGAGGCGGCCCATGGAAAGCTCTGCCCCCGGTTCGGCTTTCGCGCCGTCGATCAGGTCGTTCGACAGCATGACGGCGGCATAGCCAAGGTCGATCGGGTTCCAGATGGCGAAGGATTTCGATGCGCCATTGTCGACATAGGCCGCCATTTCGGACGGAAGACCAAGGCCGGTGACGTTGATCTCGCCGATCTTGCCTTCATCCGTCACGGCCTGGGCGGCGGCGACGATGCCGACGGAGGTCGGCGCGATGATCGCCTTCAGATCCGGATAGGACTGGATGAGGCCCTGGGTTTCGCGATAGGACTTGTCGAACAGGTCGTCGCCGTAAACCGTGGTGACGACATCGATATTCGGGTAGTCGCCCTTCACCTTGTTCATTTCATCGATCCAGGTGTTCTGGTTCGTCGCCGTCGCGGACGCCGAAAGCACGGCGACCTCGCCGCCATCCGGCAGATTGTCGGCGGCAAGCTTGATGATCATGTTGCCGATCAGCGGATTGGACGAGGGGTTCAAGTGCACCATGCGGCCTTCCGGTGCGACGCCGGAATCCCAGGAGACGACCTTGATGCCGCGCTGCATGGCGCGTTTGAGCGCCGGCACCAGTGCATCCGGGTCATTGGCCGAGATCGCAATCGCGTCGACCTTCTGGGCGATCAGCGAATTGATCACGTCGATCTGGCCTTCGGCGGTGGTATCGGTCGGGCCCGTGTAAATCAGTTCGACATCGCCGATTTCCTTGGCGGCCTCTTCGGCGCCTTCCGCAGCGGCCTCGAAAAAGCCGATGCCGAGCGCCTTCACCACCAGCGCGATCTTCTTGTCGGCGGCATGCGCGCCTTGCGCAACGAGCGCGGTGGAGAGCAGCGCTCCCACGAGAACTTTCTTCAAAATGCTCATCTTTCTCCTCCGGTTGATGAACAGGGTGCAGGCTGGCTTTTCTCCTCCAAGGCTCAGCCCGAACCGGTTTCCTCCATTGCCTGCGCATCGGCGATGATCACCGAAACGCCGGCCTCCTCCAGCATGCGGGCGTCAGACGCCTGCAGCCCGGAATCGGTAATCACGGTCGAGATTCTTTTCAGCCCGCAAAGGATAAGGCTCGACCGCTGCTTGAATTTTGATGAATCCACCAGAACAACCAGGTCTTCCGCCTGGTCGATCAGCTTCTGCTCGGCCTGGATCAAAAGCGGGTCGGCCTCCATCAGGCCGAGCGGGCCGATCCCTTGCGCGCCCATGAACATCCGCCTTGCCCAGAAATTTCGGGTCACGTCGTTCTCAAACGGGCTCAGGATCACGTTCTGCTCGCGGTAGATCACGCCACCCGACAGCATCACCGTGTTCTTCGAATGCTTCAGCAGATGCTCCGCGATCGGAAAGGAATTGGTGAACACCTGCAGCCGGCGATTGGCGAGGTGATGGACCATCTGAAACGTGGTCGTGCCGCCGTTGATGATGACGGAATCGCCGTCATCGCACAGCGCGACGGCCGCCTTGGCGATCGCCTGCTTCTGACGCGCGTTCATCGTCTGGTTGACGCTGAAGGGCCGGCCGGCAAGGCCGACGAATTGCGGCGGGCTGAGCGCCTCCGCCCCGCCGCGCACCCGGCGCAGGCGCTTGGCCACATGCAGAGCCGCGATATCGCGCCTGATCGTCGCCTCGGAGCTCTCCGTCAGATCGACGAGCTCCGCCACGGTCACAACCGGCTTTTCCTGTGCCGCTGACAGGATGATGCGATGACGCTCTTTCTCGTGCATGGGGCCTCCCTTTTTGACAGAGTTCAGCGAATTTCCATCAGTGTCAATCAAAAATAGTCATGCTGCACTGAGATAGTGCCATTTTTGATCGAAATTGAGCGTTTATGATTGACAAGCCCGACTTTCGGATGGATTTTGCCGGGGAAGAACCAGGCCGAGAGGCCCCGAAGGAGGAAATGATGGCGAATGACACCCGGGCCGCCCGGCTTGAGAACCTGTGGGATGACGGCAAGGCCGACGGCATGAGCGAATCCGAGCTGCTGCTCTATCGCTCCAATCTTCTGGGCTCCGACAAGCGCATCACCAATTACGGCGGCGGCAACACCTCGGCCAAGGTGATGGAAAAGGACCCGCTCACCGGTGATCAGGTCGAGGTCTTGTGGGTGAAGGGCTCGGGCGGCGATGTCGGCACCATCAAGATGGACGGCTTTGCAACGCTTTACATGGACAAGCTGAATGCGTTGAAGGGGCTTTATCGCGGCATCGAGCACGAAGACGAGATGGTGGGCTACCTCCCCCACTGCACCTTCAACCTGAATGCCCGCGCGGCCTCCATCGACACGCCGCTGCATGCCTATGTGCCGAAAAAGCATGTCGACCACATGCACCCCGACGCAATCATCGCCATTGCCGCTTCGGCCGATTCCGAGGCGCTGACCAGGGAAATTTTCGGCGGCGAGATCGGCTGGCTGCCGTGGAAGCGTCCGGGCTATGAACTGGGCCTCTGGCTAGGCAAGTTCTGCGCAGAAAACCCGGATGCGCGCGGCGTCATTCTCGAAAGCCATGGCCTTTTCACCTGGGGCGACACGGCGAAGGAAAGCTACGAGACCACGCTCGAGATCATCAACAAGGCGATGGCCTGGCTCGAGGCGAAGATCGAAGGCCCGGTCTTTGGCGGGCCGAAGGTGAAGACGCTTGCAGCCGAAGACCGCCGCGCCATTGCCGAAAAACTGATGCCGAAGATCCGCGGCATGATCTCGCAAACCGAAGGCAAGCTCGGCCATTTCGACGATCAGCCCGCCGTTCTGGAATTCGTCGCCTCCAACCGGCTTGAGGAACTCGCAGCCCTCGGCACATCTTGCCCCGACCACTTTCTCCGTACGAAAATCCGTCCGCTGGTCGTCGATTTCGACCCGGAAAACCCGGATATCGACAAGACGGTCGAAGGCCTCCCGGACGCGATCACCGCCTATCGCGAGGACTATGCCGCCTATTACGCGCGCTGCAAGCACGACAATTCGCCGGCGATGCGCGATCCGAATGCGGTGATCTACCTGGTGCCCGGCGTCGGCATGATCTCCTTTGCCAAGGACAAGGCGACGGCCCGCATTTCTGCCGAGTTCTACGTCAACGCCATCAACGTCATGCGCGGCGCATCCTCGGTCTCGACCTATCAGGGCCTTTCCGAACAGGAGGCCTTCGATATCGAATACTGGCTTCTGGAAGAGGCAAAGCTGCAGCGCATGCCGAAACCGAAGCCGCTTGCCGGCAAGATCGCCCTTGTCACCGGCGGCGCGGGCGGCATCGGCAAGGCCACCGCCTTCCGGCTTGCCGGCGAAGGCGCCTGCGTGGTGCTGGCCGATATCGATGATGCCGCGCTTGAAACCGCCAAGGCCGAGCTCTCCTCCGTCTTCAGCAAGGATATCGTGCGCGGCGTTCACCTGAACGTCACCGACGAGGCCGAAGTCGCCAGGGGCTTTGCCGATACGGTGGTGGAATTCGGGGGGCTTGATATTCTGGTCTCCAATGCCGGTCTCGCCTCCTCCGCCCCGATCGAGGAGACGACGCTCGATCTCTGGGACAAGAACATCGCCATTCTGGCAACCGGCTATTTCCTCGTCTCGCGCGAGGCCTTCCGCCTGTTCCGCTACCAGAATGCCGGCGGCAATGTCGTGTTCGTCTCGTCGAAGAACGGCCTGGCCGCCTCGCCCGGCGCATCCGCATACTGCACGGCCAAGGCCGCGGAAATCCATCTTGCCCGCTGCCTGGCGCTTGAAGGGGCAAGCGCCCAGATCCGCGTCAACACCGTCAATCCGGATGCCGTTCTGCGCGGCTCGAAGATCTGGACTGGCGAGTGGAAGGAACAGCGCGCCGCCGCCTACAAGATGTCGACCGACGATCTGGAGGCGCATTACCGCGAGCGCTCGATGCTGAAGCGTTCGGTGTTCCCGGAGGATATCGCCGAAGCCATCTACTTCCTCGCCTCCGACATGTCGGCCAAATCGACGGGGAATATCATCAACGTGGATGCGGGGAATGCGGTGTCGTTTCCGCGGTAGGTTTGGAAGGGCCCGCCTTACGGCCAATCTCTCCCCTCAAGGGGAGATTGTGGGCTGAACCGCCCCGATGACAAACCAATTCGGCAGGCCCATCACCTGCAACGGGAGGAAGACATGGAACAGATGATCGACGGCGGCGTGCTTTCCGCAGAGAACGACAAGCGCGCCAAAGACCTCGAGAGGGACTACAACGCACTCGGAGAAAAGCTCGCCCGCCGCGGCGTCAGCATCGACGATGTAACCGCCAAGGTCGCGGCCTATGGCGTGGCCGTGCCCTCCTGGGGCGTCGGCACCGGCGGCACGCGCTTTGCCCGCTTTCCCGGCGGCGGCGAGCCGCGCCATATCTTCGACAAGCTGGAAGACTGCGCGGTGATCCAGCAGCTGACGCGCGCCACCCCGACCGTCTCGCTGCATATCCCGTGGGACAAGGTCGATGATCTCTCAGAACTGCGTCAGCGCGGCGAGGCGCTCGGCCTCGGCTTTGATGCAATGAACTCCAACACCTTCCAGGACCAGCCGGGCCAGGAGCACTCCTACAAATACGGTTCGCTCTCCCACTCCGATGCGGCAACGCGTCAGCAGGCGATCGACCACAACATCGAATGTATCGAGATCGGCAAGGCGCTCGGTTCCAAGGCGCTGACCGTGTGGATCGGCGACGGCTCGAACTTTCCCGGCCAGAGCCATTTCACAAAGCAGTTCGAACGCTATCTGGAGGCCATGAAGAGCGTCTATGCAGCGCTGCCGGATGACTGGCGGATTTTCTCCGAGCACAAGATTTTCGAGCCGGCCTTTTATTCGACCGTCGTGCAGGACTGGGGCACAAATTATCTGATCGCCAGGGAGCTCGGCCCCAAGGCCTTCTGCCTCGTCGATCTCGGCCACCATGCGCCGAACGTCAATATCGAGATGATCGTCGCGCGTCTCATCCAGTTCGGCAAGCTCGGCGGTTTCCATTTCAACGACAGCAAATACGGTGACGACGACCTCGATACCGGTTCGATCGATCCGTTCCGCCTGTTTCTCGTCTTCAACGAACTGGTGGATGCGGAAGGCGCGCCCGGCTTCAACCCCGCCCACATGCTCGACCAGTCGCACAATGTCACCGATCCGATCGAGAGCCTGATGCGCTCGGCAATCGAGGTCCGCCGCGCCTATGCGCAGGCGCTTCTGGTCGATCGCGCCGCCCTTGCCGGCTATCAGGAGGAAAACGATGCGATGATGGCTTCCGAAACGCTGAAGGACGCCTTCCGCACCGATGTCGGCCCGATCCTCGCCATGGCCCGCCGCCAGGCTGGCGGCGCCATCGATCCGATCGCGACCTATCGCGCTTCCGGCTACCGGCAGAAGGTTGCCGGCGAACGTCCGGCCGTTACGGGAGCCGGCGGCGGCATCGTTTGAAGCCGCGCTCTCACGAGGAGGAAGCCCATGGAAACCGTCGCATTCCGCATGAACCTCAATGCCGGTCAGGCGGCCGAATACAAGCGCCGCCATGACGAGATCTGGCCGGAGCTTGCCGCGCTCCTGAAGGATTCCGGCGTCTCCGACTATTCGATCTGGCTTGACGAGGAGACCCACCACCTGTTCGCGGTGCTGAAACGCACCGACGATCATCGGATGGATGCAATTCCCGATACCGAGATCGCCAAGCGCTGGTGGGCCTTCATGGCCGATATCATGGAAACCAATCCGGACAATTCCCCGGTTGAGGTGGACCTGAAGAGGATGTTCCATCTTCATTGAAAAAGGACGATCGCAGACAAAATGGCGTTGTCCGTATTGAAACTCCCGCTCTGCCGGACCATCTGACCCTGTGTATTTTTCCGATATTGCAGCCGCGCGCCCGACCCGCTTTGGTCCTCCTGTCGCGCGGCGTTTTTCCAACAAACATGGGAGAAGACCATGGCTGATATTCGTGCTGACAAGGCAGGCACTTTCGCAATCGGCGGCGAGCTGAAGGTTACGCAGCTGGGCTTCGGCGCCATGCGCATCACCGGCAGCGGCATCTGGGGCGAGCCCGCAGATCGCGACGGCGCCATCGCGACGCTGAAGCGGCTGCCGGAACTGGGCGTCGATTTCATCGATACCGCCGACAGCTACGGCCCCGATGTCTCCGAGTGGCTGATCAGGGAGGCGCTGCATCCCTATGGCGACGTCAGGATCGCCACCAAGGGCGGTCTGACCCGCACCGGCCCCAACGTCTGGCTTCCGGTCGGACGCCCGGAATATCTGCGCCAGCAGGTTCATAAAAGCCTGCGCAATCTGGGCGTCGACAGGATCGACCTCTGGCAGCTTCACCGCATTGATGCCAAGGTACCGGCCGATGAACAGTTCGGCGCCATCAAGGAGTTCCTGGACGAGGGACTGATCGCCCATGCCGGCCTCTCCGAGGTCTCGGTCGACGAGATCAGGGCCGCGCAGAAAGTGTTCCCGGTCGCGACAGTGCAGAACCGCTATAATCTGGTCGACCGCACCAGCGAGGATGTGCTCGATTATTGCGAAAAGAACAATATCGGCTTCATCCCGTGGCACCCGCTGGCCGCCGGCGATCTCGCCAATTCGGGTTCGCTGCTCGATGACATTGCGAAACAGCACGATGCGGCGCCGAGCCAGATTGCACTTGCTTGGGTGCTGAAGAGGAGTCCGGTCATGCTGCCGATCCCCGGCACCTCCAAGGTCAAGCATCTGGAGGAAAATGTCGC
>NZ_CFHTCS010000054.1:0-17342 GCF_984369615.1 Martelella sp.
CTGCCAGCCCATCAGCGGCAGGTCACGCATGACATCGATATGCGTGGTGTGGCCGACCGTGCCGAACTTGGCATCGATCTCCGACACAGGTTTCAGCAGCCAGTCTTCGCGGTTGGAAAGGAACACGATGCCATTGCTGTCGGTCACGAAAATCGGATCGGCAGAAAGGGCCCAGGTGCGTTCCACTGCATCGAACCCGACATAGACGGCGACCACGCCGCGCAACTGCCCGTTTCGGCGGACGCCCGCCCCGAAGGCATAAACGCGGCTTTTGCCCTTGATGAGGGCAGTGGTGCGGCCGAGCCGGTTTTCGTTCGCCGCCCTTAAAAGCTCCGCGCGGCCGGCCGGCTCGTCCCCGAAAATATCCCGCGCCGCAGCCAGCAGCTTGCCGTCGGCAGCAAAGAAGGCCACGTCCCGCGCGCCGGAAAGGCCAGCGATTTCTTCTGCAAGCGAACGCGCCCTTTTCTGGATCGAGACCTCGGAGGCGAGGCTTGAAAACAACAGCGCCACTTCATCCTGCCGGGCAAGAAGGGGCGGAATGAGCCGGTATTTTTCCAGCACGCCGTTGAGGACCTCCGCCTGAACGGCCAGCGTTTCGGCGGCCTGGCGCTGGACATAACCGCGAGAACGATCGGTGGCCAGCTTCCACGCGGCAGCGGTCCCGGCCAATGTCAGCAAGAGCAAAACGAGGGCCGCGCCTGCGCGCAACCTGAAGAAACGCGACCGAACCGCACTGCCGGTATGCCAGCTATCCATTCCACTCCCTCACGAGAAATGCCCTGCCGGATCGGCACGAGGAACATCTCGCACGCTCACCATAGCCGCAACGGGTGTCGCTCTCCAACCGATTTGGCAGATCGCAAAGGGCCATCCGGCCTGGCGCCCGAGCATCGGACTATTCCGGACAAAGAGGCGCGTGGATCCATCTTTGGCGAGCGGCCACTATCCCGGCTTCGCGGAAAGAGGCTGACCGTCCGGAAACGGCCGCATTCGTGTTGCTCCACCGGGCCAGGCTTGTGTCCGGGCAGTGGAATGCTCACGCTGATGAGCGACATCACGACGGAGCCCTTGGTGCGAATGCCCTAAAGCCAAGGCGGCGCCTGCAGCACTCCATCTGTTGTCCGGCGTCCTTGAAGTGCCCGGGGACCGCAAACAAGACCGGTCCGAGACATGTTGCCCGTGGCTCCTGGCCCTCGTCTCGTCGAACTCATAGCGGGCGGTTCGTCATCCGTTCGCCACCCGATAGTCGGCCGGGCGGCTTTTTGACAGAACAAGGCGCATGTTCGGGAGGTCATTGCCGTCCAACTTTCGCATGCGCTCTTCCGGGGCCAGATGCGCCCAGCGGGCTTCCAGCCGGTCGCGAAGCACTGCTTCCGGCACGTCGATGAAGGCCGTCCTGTCGAACATTGCCGTCACCGGATGCCAGCGTTCGTCGTCCAGGAGCAGATAGTTGCCTTCGACAATGATCAGTCGCGCTTCCGGCCCGATGATGCGCGCGCCCGCGCGGGCGATCTCGATCGACCGGTCGAAGACCGGTACGGCCACTTCCTCCCCGTCATCTGCCCGGATGCGTCTGAGGGCCGACAGCAGGCCGCCGGCATCGAAGGTGTGGGGCGCGCCCTTGCGCGCCAGATGGCCGCGCGCCGTCAGCACCATGTCGTCAAAGTGGAAGCCGTCCATCGGCAGGACCTGAACCTTTTCGGGTAACCGGCTGTTCAGACGGGAGAAAAGAGTGTCTGCCAGATGGCTTTTTCCGGCGCCGGGAGGGCCTGCCAGAGCGACAATCCGGCGTCGGTCGCCAGAGGCGATCTTCTCCAGCTCCTCAGCGAGCTGATCCGGTCCTACCTGTTTGTCCATGTGCGTTCTCCCAGTCAAAAAAGCGGTTGGTTGCCGAACACGGCTATTCATATTCGGGGCCGAGATCGTCGATGATCAGGCGCGGCGGGACGACCGAGATTTCTCCCGCCCGGTCCTCTTCGCCGTCGAAGCAGGAAAAGCAGACCTTGATCAGGTTTTCGACATCCTGTCTGAGCATGATGGTCTTTACCGGCAGGCAGGCGGCAAACGGGTCCCAGTCGAAGCAGGCCACGCGCACATTGCCGGCAAGGTCCGGCCGGTCGCGCCAGAATGTCGCAAAACCCTCGAAGGCCGTGATCGAGTTGACCAGCATGGCGAGCGGCGGACTGCCTGCGTCGTTGAACAGCTTTGAAAGCGCGTCGTGCGCCGCGACGGGGCTGTAGCCGCAACGGACGATGTCCGCCTCGCCGGCGGTCCGGCCGGCTTCGCGCATGCCCGCCAGAAAGCCCTCGATACGACGATCGGTCGCATATTCGTGCTCCCGTCCGCCGAGGAAAATAGCGCGGGCCGAGGGCTCGAGCGCTTCGAGCAGGCGGCGTGTGAGGTCTCGCGCGCCGCCGAAATTGTCGGTGACAACCGAAAACGCGTCCGGCCCGGGAAGGTCGACATTGACGCAGCGCACGCCCTTGTTGTGGCAAAGACGGTTGATGTCCGACGGATTCTCGACGCCGGCAACGACGAGAAGCTCAACCTCCTGCATCACAAGCTTGGCGGCAACCTGTCGCTCGATTTCGGGGTTGCGTTGCGTGCTCACGACGATCGGCACGAGCCCGCGTGCACGCGCCTCGCTCTCGAAATTCTCGACCAGCCCGGCGAAAAAGCGGTTGCGATGGTGCGGAATGATCATGCCGGCAAGGGAGGAGCGACCGAGACGCAGGGCGCGTGCGCGCTGATTGGCCTGATAGCCCAGCTTGGCGGCAAGCGCGAGAACGCGCTCGGCCGTTTCCGGGTTGGTTCGATGTTTCTGCCAGGTCCCGTTGAGGACAAAACTGACCGTCGAAACTGAGGTGCCGGCGGCCTCCGCAAGGTCGCGAATCGTCGGTCTTTTCCTCGGTTTTGGCATGTCTTCATCCGGTTTCGATCATTCCGATTAGCGTTCCCAACGCAGATTTACAATCGCAAAACCGGGTTGACAGTGCAAGCTAAAAGGTTTTAGCTAAACATATTCGGTGGAGCGCGGCAGTAGGAGGCCGTCACCGGATCTGGAGATTTCAACAGGAGGAGAGCCCAATGGCCTTTACGACCATGACCCGTCGCACGCTGCTAGCAGGGGCGGCGGCAGTGATGACGGCCTTTGCCGGAACAGCAGTCCATGCACAGGATCAGACCACCATCGGCGTTGTTGCCAAGATCGGCGGCATTCCGTGGTTCAACGCCATGGAAGCGGGTATTGAAGAGAAGGCCGCGGAGCTCGGCGTCAACGGTTTCATGATCGGGCCGACCAGCGCCGATCCGGCGCTTCAGGTCCGCGCGATCGAGGACCTGATTGCCCAGGGCGTCGATGTCATCGGCGTCGTGCCGAACGACGCGGCAGTGCTCGAGCCGGTGCTGAAGCGCGCGCGCGACCAGGGCATCATCGTGCTGACCCATGAATCGCCCGACCAGCAGAATGTCGACTGGGATTTCGAGCTGGCTTCAGCCGTCGGTTTCGGAGAGGCCTATGGCAAGCAACTGGGCGAAATGATGGGCGGGCAAGGCAAATATGCCGTCTTCGTCGGCGGCCTCACGGTGCCCCTGCACAATGCATGGGCTGATGCTGCCATTGCCTATATTCAGGAAAACTACCCGGACATGGAACTCGTCGGCGACCGCTATGGCGTGGCGGAAGACGTTGATGCCTCGCGCAAGACCGCCCTTGACCTGATGCGGGCCAACCCGGATCTCGGCGGCTTTCTGGGCTTCGGCAGCCAGGGGCCGATCGGTGCGGCGCGCGCTGTCGAGGAGCGCCGCAAGTCGGGCGAAGTCGTCGTGCTTGGACCCTTCTCGCCGGGACAGGGCAGAAAGCTCGTGCATGACGGCGTGCTCTCCGGCGGATTCATGTGGAACCCGAAACAGGCCGGCGAGGTGTTCGTGACGCTCGGCACGATGCTTGTCAATGGCGAGAAAATCGAGGCCGGCATGGACATCGAGGGGCTCGGCGTCATCGATCCCGATTTCGAGGGCCGCGACATCATCGTTGATCAGCTTGTGCAGATCAACAAGGATACCGTGGACGATCTGGCCGCGCTCGGCCTGTAGCGAAAATGTCTGCGCCCGGCCGCTGGCGGCTTTTCCGTCGTGCCGGGCGCGGCGATAACCGACCCTTTCAACATACCAGGTGGATCCATGACGGACGAGCGAATGCCCCTTGAGGCGTCGGCCGGCAACGGCCCGTGCCTGCTGCGCCTCGAGCATGTCTCCAAACGCTTCGGCGGCGTGCAGGCGCTCGACGATGTCGCATTCAATGTCTGGCCCGGCGAAGTGCTTTGCCTTGCCGGCGAGAACGGTTGCGGAAAGTCGACGCTGATCAAGACGGTCAGCGGCGTCCACAAGCCGGAGCCGGGCGCGGTGATGGAATGGGACGGCCGGGACATGAGCGATCTCGACCCGGCCAAGGCCCGCGAAATGGGCATTCAGGTGATCTGGCAGGATCTCGCGCTGTTTCCCGAGATGAGCGTCGCGGAGAACATCGCGTTCGAGCGCAATCTCGGCGGCAAGCCCAGGCTCGTCAATCACAAGGCCATGCGCAGCGAGGCCGCGGCCATTCTGGAGCGTCTTGGCGTCTCGATCGATCTGGAAGCGAAGGTCTCGTCGCTGTCGATCGCCAACCGGCAACTGGTCGCCGTCGCCCGCGCCCTGATTGCCGACGCCAGGCTGGTCTTCATGGATGAGCCGACGGCGTCCCTGTCGCGGCATGAAACGGAGGCGCTGGTCGCAATCGTCCGGCGACTGTCGGAGCAGGGGGTCGCCGTCGTCTTCGTCAGCCACCGGCTTGCGGAGGTTCTCGATGTCTGCTCCAGGGTGACGGTCCTCCGCGACGGCTGTTACGTGGGCACCTATCCGACCGAGGGCATGACCCAGGCGCGCCTGACCGAGCTGATGACCGGGCGCAGCTTCGATTATGAAGTGCGCGCGCCCCAACCGCGCAGCTCGGCGCCGCTGATTTCCGTGCGCGGTCTGACGCGCCACGGGGAATACCGGGATATCGATCTGGACATCGCCCCGGGCGAAATCGTCGGTCTGACAGGGCGCCTCGGCGCTGGCCGGACCGAGCTCGCCCTGACATTGTTCGGCATGAACTACCCCGACGACGGCGAGATCGTCATGGAGGGCAAGCCGCTTCGGATGATGTCGAACCGGGACGCGATCCGGGCCGGTATCGCCTATGTCTCGGAAGACCGGTTGTCGCTTGGGCTGGTTCAGCCGCAGTCGATTGCCGACAACACCGTCATATCCGTTCTCGATCGCCTGCTCAGCAACGGTTTGCTGTCAGCGGCGAAGAAGAACAGGCTGGTCGACGACTGGATCGGCCGCCTGCGGGTGAAGATCGGCGAGACGACGGACCCGGTTTCCAGCCTGTCCGGCGGCAATCAGCAACGTATTGTGCTTGCAAAGTGGCTCGCCACCAATCCCAAACTGCTGATCCTCGACAGCCCGACGGTGGGTGTCGATGTGGGCGCACGCGCGGGCATTTTCGACATCGTCAGCGATCTGGCGGCCAAGGGGATGGCGATCCTTCTGATTTCCGATGAAACGCCGGAGGTCTATTTCAATGCCGACCGCGTCCTGCATATGCGCGACGGACGGATCGTCGAGACTTTTGAGCCGGCCAAAACCGATATCGAGCGCATCGAGGAGGCGGTCCATGCGTAGATTTCTCCCAAGACTGACCGGGACGGAGCTGTGGCTTTCCGCCGTCATCGCGCTGATCGTGGTCGGCCTTTCCGCCACGACGGATACGTTCTTCACGCTCGTCAACCTGTTCGATATTCTGAACTATTCGGCGGTGAACATCATCTTCGCCGCGGGCCTTCTGGTCGTTCTGATCGCAGGCGGCATCGACATATCCTTCGCCGTTGCCGCATCGGTGGTTCAGTATCTTCTGGCGACGACGCTGATGCAGTTCGGCGGCGGCAACTGGGCTTCCGGCTTTGCCCTGGCGATCGGGTTCGGAGCCATGCTGGGCGCCGTCAATGCGGCGATGATCTATCATTTCCGGATCATATCGATCGTCGTGACGATTGCCACGTTCAACCTCTTTTTCGGTCTTCTGATGTTCGCGACAGGTGGCGTTTCGATCTACCTGCTGCCGGACTGGATGGTGGATCGCGTGGTTCTCTTCGAGCATGAAACCGCGATGGGATGGGCGGAAATCACCCTGCCTGTCGCCGTCATGGCCGTGGTCGTATTCGCGACCTGGCTGCTTCTGCGCCGGCTGAGTTTCGGCCGCCAGCTCTTTGCCATGGGCGACAACACCGAAGGCGCGCGACGCCTCGGCATCAATATCGGCGCGATGCACTATCTGGCCTATTGCTGGCTCGGCGCCTGCGCCGGCATTGCCGGGCTGATGCAGGCCCACTACGCGCAGGAAGTGGTGCCGAACGCCCTCTACGGGCGGGAACTGGAAGTGCTGGCCGCAGTCGTCCTGGGCGGCGCGCGCCTTGGCGGCGGCCGCGGCACGCTGCTCGGCGCGGTCCTGGGGCTGGCCCTGATCGCCATCACGCAGAACGGTCTCAACCTGCTCGGCATCTCGCCCTATGCCTTCCGCATGATTGTCGGCGCGATCATCCTGATCGCCATTGCGATGTCAGCCGAGACGCTGGGGCTCGTGAACGAAAAGCTGCGTCGCTTCAAGGCAAGCGCCGGCCAGACAGGAGTCGCCAAATGACGCGAGCCTTGACAAACCTTTTCCCCAGAACCGCCGCCGCCAGCGAAATCGTCGGCCTCGTTGTCGTGCTGCTTGCCCTGATGGCGCTTTTCGGTTCGCTTTCGGACCGGTTTCTGACGGGGGCGACCTTCTCGTCAATCGCCTTCCAGCTTCCCGAGCTCGGACTTCTGACGCTGGCGATGTTCATCCCGATCCTGTCGGGCGGGCTCAATCTGGCCATCACCTTTTCAGCCAATATCTCGGGGCTCGTTCTGGCCTGGGTCATTACCTGGGGCGGCGGCGCGGATGCCGGTCTGGGGGTGATCGTGCTGGCTGTCGTGGCCGCTCTTGCCAGCGGCGTCGTCATCGGATGGGGGCTCGGGGCGATTATTGCCTATACCGGGGCGCATCCCATTCTGGCTTCGCTTGCGATGATGATCTTCCTGCGCGGGCTGGGAGAGTTTCTGACCCGCGGCGGCAGCATCTCCGGCTTTCCGCCCGCGATTTCGGCGCTGGGGCAGGGGACCGTACTGGGCATTCCCGCGCCCTTGATCGTCTTCGCCGTCTGCGTCGGGCTCTGGGCGCTGCTTCTCAATCGCACGCGGCTCGGATTCTCCATCTTCATGCTTGGTTCCAATCCGGAGGCAACGCGCTATTCCGGCATCGATACGCGGTTCACCCTGACCATGATCTACGCGCTGTCAGGCTTCATGTGCGCGGTTGCCGGCATCATCATGGCGAGCCGTTTCAACTCGGTGCGCGTCGGCCACGGCGAAGCTTATCTTCTGATCACGGTTCTGGCCTGCTTTCTTGGCCGGGTCGATCCATTCGGCGGGTTCGGACGCGTCTCCAACGTCGTGCTTGCGCTGGTCATCCTGCAGATCATCGGCTCGGGGCTGAACCTGCTCGGCACCAACCAGCATCTGGCAACGGCGCTCTGGGGCGGCATCCTGCTCTCCGTCATGGTGGCGCGCTACCTCTGGTCCCGTCGCGGCAGCGTCGGCAGCGTCAGGACCAAACCTTCCCCTTCAACATCGCAGCAAGGAAATCAACAATGAGTATCAGTGGGTTCGGCGTTCACACCGCGATGTGGGCGATGGAATGGAACCGTGCGGCGGCCGAGTTTGCCATTCCCGAGGCCGTCAAGTACGACATCGACTTCCTCGAGATCACCATGCTTGATCCGGAAAGCGTCGATGCGGCCCATACCCGCGGTTTGCTGGAAAAGAACGAAGTCGAGTGCGTCTGCTCTCTCGGGCTTCCGCTCGACCGGCTGCCGACGAACAATCCGGAGGGCGCTCTGGAGTTTCTGTATATGGCGATCGACAAGTCCTCCGCGATCGGCGCGAAAGCCATGAGCGGCGTGATTTATGGCGGCCTTGGCCAGCGCACCGGCAAGAGGCCGACCGAGGCCGAATACGACGCCACCGCCCGCGTGGTGGAGAAGGCGGCGGCCTATGCCAAGACAAAGGGCATGGATTACGGACTGGAAGCGGTCAACCGCTATGAAAACCACCTGCTGAACACCTCGGACCAGGCCGTGATGCTGTGCGAGAAAATCGGCGCTGACAATGTCTTCGTGCATCTCGATACCTACCATATGAATATCGAGGAAAAAGGCATCGCCCAAGGCATCCTCAAGGCGCGCGAACACCTCAGATACATTCACCTTTCGGCATCGGACCGGGGCACGCCGGGGCGCGATACCATCGCCTGGGACGAAGTCTTCACCGCGCTGGCGGCCATCGACTACAAGGGCGGCATGGCGATGGAGAGTTTCATCACGGTTCCTCCGCAGGTCGCCGAAGCGCTTTCGGTCTGGCGGGATGTCGCGCCTGCCCGGGAAGAAGTGCTGACGGACGGGCTTGGCTTCCTCAGGATGAAAGCCAGTCAGTATGGTCTGATCTGACGGGTTCAGGGCGGCCGGCGCGATCTGCCGTTTAAGCCCGTGAGGGCTTCGACATGCGTTGTCCCGCGCCGGACGGCGCCGGCGCGCTCGTCCTGGTTAGGTCACAAGCTTTCCCGGTGTCCGCCGGATATGCAGCGCGATGTTGCGCGGCACGCCGTCTTCGCCGTTGATGACGATCAGGTCCTGCGGGCAGGCGGAGACGGCGAAGTAGCAATCCATTTCGGCGCGCAGCCGCACATAGCGCCCGGCCCCGGTCGTGCTCGGCATGTCCTTCATGTCGTTGCTGTTCTCGACAATTGTTTCCATGAAAAGGTTCCACGGCGTCGGCACGCGGTGAAACGGCACGCCGAGGGCTTCGAACTGTCCCTTCAGATTGTCGCTGCAATTGTCGTGGTAGCCTTCATGGCCATAGAAGATAGTGTAGCTCGGCGCGCAGCAGGCCGGGCAAAGCGTATCGTGGATGCCCGGCGAGGTATCCTCTACAAAGGTCATGATGGTGCGCCACTGATCGGTGCAAAGCGCGTCCCCCGGCCTGAAATTCAGCCGGTAATGCAGGACGTGGCTGTGCTCCATCGACATGTACTCCGCCGGGTTGTCGCGGGCGAAAGCCCATGTGTCGACCACCTGGCCGCCATGGATATTGACGACGTCAACGGTGTCTCCGGCGTTCAGCGCCACCATGCGGCCCCGGCGCGCGGGCACCTTTATCACTTCAAGCGCGTCGTTCATCTCTTCTCTCATTCATCAAAGCTGTGGGTCCAGAGGCGTTCGAAGATCTGGCGATCCGCCTCATACGCGGCAAAGCGCGACGTGAGCACGAGCCTGCCGTCCTCGCGGAAAACCTGCGTGTCCGTCTCGATCGAAACCTTCCAGCTGTCGCGCTCATAGGTTTGGGCAAACTGGAAGCCGGCGCGCGCCGACCCGCCGTCGCGGGGCAGAATGGAATAGTCGTGATCATAGCGGGACGTGATCGACAGACCGTCGATTTCCCATGTCGATGGCGTGTCCTCGGAAAAAAGGGCGACCCTGCCGGTCGCCTGGTCGGTAACCGTGGTGCGCCTGTATTCAGGGGCCACGACGGTCTCGCAGGAAACGGGCATCGCGTGCAGCGCCGCGCCGAACGCCGGCTGGTCGTGGATGGCCCCGGGCGGCATGCCGGGCAGGCTCAGTTGCAGGCTCTCGGGCTGGATGCGAATGGCATTGCCTTCCGCTTCCGGCCAGATCATCGGCCAGTAGCTGGTCGACAGCGCAAGCCGCAGCCTGCTGCCGGGCGAGAACCGGTGCGCGACGGCATTGACGGGGATTGCGATATCGAAGGCTTCGCCCGGCGCGACGCCTTCCGGTCGCCTCAGACGCCGCGCCGTGAAGGTCACCCGCGCGGATGTGCCGTCGGCCTTGACCTCGTTCAGGCGGACGACAAGCAGCGCCCGCTCGCCCGCAAACGCGAGCCTGAGCTTCAGGGCGGCATGGCCGACGAGATGCAGCGGGTGATCGAGCGGCCCGGTGTCGAAGCAGAGCGACTGCCCGTCGTCAGGGCGCTGATCGGAAGCGAATTCCGGCCCGTTGCCGCCGGCGTCGAGCGGGCACCATTCGCCCCCGGTCGCGCCCAGCGTCAGCGGACTGTCGAGAATGATCGCGCCCGCGGTCCCGCCGGGCGTTTCGGAAAGGCAACGGTCATCGGCATAAAGCGTCTTTGCGGGCGCTTCCGGCGGCCAGCTTTCAAGCCCGATCCAGCTGCCGCCGATCTCCGGCGATGCCGCATCCGGCTTCGGATCGTCGCCGACCCAGAGCCGCAGCATCGGCTCGTCCATGATCCCCGTGTCGTCTTCGAGTAGCCAGTGGCGCCACCAGCGCATGCATTCCTGCAGGAAGCCGATCCGCGGTCCGGGCTGGCCCCATGTCGGATACATATGCGTCCACGGCCCGATGAGCCCCTTGCGCGGAACATTCAGCTTCCGCATCAACCGGAGGATGGGATCGGAGTAGCCATCGACCCAGCCGCCGACGGCGAAGACGGCGCAGTCGATATCGCCATAATTCTCGCAGACGGAGCCGTGCTTCCAGAATGCGTCGCGCTCCATGTGCGACAGCCAGCCGGCAAGCGGGGGCTCGATATTTTCCAGCCGGTGCATCCAGATGTCGCGCCAGTTCTGTCCGGCATGTTTCGGGTCCGCCGGACGTCCAAGCTGGGTGAAGAGCCCTGCGCCCCATTGCAGACCGTCGTTCAAGAGCGCGCCGCCCATGAAATGAACGTCGTCACTGTAGCGGTCGTCGGTCGAACAGGCTGTGATGATCGCCTTGAGGGCTGGGGGGCGGCGCGCGGCGATCTGCAGGCCGGCGAAGCCGCCCCATGAAATGCCGATCATGCCGACATTGCCGTTGCACCACGCCTGCGCCGCAAGCCAGGCAATCACCTCGAGGGCATCGTCCTGCTCCTGTTTCAGATATTCGTCGTGCAGCAGGCCTTCGGAATTGCCCGAGCCGCGAATATCGACGCGGCAGGCGGCAATGCCGCATTCGGCGAAGTAGCCGTGCATCATGGCATCGGCAAGCGCCGTGCCGTCCGACTGACGATAGGGGATCCATTCGAGAACGACCGGGACCCGGGAAGCAGCCGGCGCCTCAGGCAGCCACAGGCGCGCCGTCAGCCGCGTGCCGTCGGAAAGGGGAATGACGATCTGTTGAAAGGGCGCCGGCCTGTCGCCAGTCGCGCGCACGGTGAAATTCTGCAAGAGACTGCTCGCTTGTCGCTCTGTTGCGGTTCGGGCGGCGGACACGGGCGGCCCGCCGCCTTCGTTTCAGGATCAGGAGGCCTTGAAGTCGCGCAGGAAGGCGATCTGCGCATCCGGCTTGAAGGCGGGCTCGATACCCGGCTTCGTCACCCAGGCGTTGACGCCGTGATAGAGGAAGATATAGGCGCCGGTTTCCTCCAGCTCGTTCTGCAGCTCGACATACATCCGCTCGCGCTTCTCCGGATCGGTTTCCTTCACGGCGGCGGCATTCTTCGCATCCCACCCGGGCGAGCAGGTGCGCTGGAAGTTCCACACGCCGACCTGGTCGCAGGTGAACCATTCTGTCACCCAGCTCGGGTCCGGCGTGGTCGTGAACGGCTCGATGATCAGGTCGATATTCTTGTAGCCGCCGCCCTCGTTGTCCTGAGCCTCGGCAATCATCGTGGCGCTGTCCATCTGGCGGATCGAGAGGTTGATGCCGATCTGGGCGAGCTGCGCCTGCAGCACCTGTGCGACAATCATGATGTCAGGATCCGTGCCGAAGGTCAGAGAAAGATCCAGGCCCTCCGCGCCGGCTTCCTGCAGCAGGGCCTTGGCCTTTTGCGGGTCATACCCGTAAAGAACGCTGTCGCGTGCGCCAGGCAAGGGCGGCGGAACCAGGCCGTATGCGGGGTTGACCGCGCCGCCGAAGGTCGCATCGACGATTTCCTGAACGTTGACGGCATGCTGGATCGCGCGGCGAACCTTGATGTCGGCAAGCTTCGGATTTTCGACATTCATGCCGATCCAGGCATAGCCGAGCGCCGGCTTGACCGTCAGCGTGTTGTCGGTGCCCTCATAGGCCGGGATCGAGTTGACGGCGATCTGCGTGCAGTCGAGGTCGCCCGCGGCAAAGGCCGTTTCGGCGGAGGTCACGTCGGCGATCGGGTAGAGCTCGATCTCGTCGTAATAGGGCCTGGGACCGACCCAGCCGGGATTGCGCGTCAGCCGGATGATCTCGCGCGGTCGCCATTCGGCAAGCTGGTAGGGACCGGAGCAGGCCAGCGGATCGGTGGCAATATCGGCATTGCCGGAAGCCTCGACAGCCTTTTTCGAGATGATCAGGCCGGAGGCATTCGGCAGTGTTGACGTGAAGAGCGGCGCGAAGGGCTCCTTCAGGCGGATGACGCCGGTGTATTTTCCGGTCACTTCGACGGTGTCGAGCGCGGCCCAGTCGGAGCCGTAGACGGCGTTGACGGCCGGATCGGCGAAACGCTCGAAGGAAAACTTCACGTCCTCCGCCGTCATCTCGCCGAAGCCGTTGGTGAACTGGATGCCGGGCCGCAACTCGAACCTGATGTTCATCGGGTCGCTGTCGTCAAGCAGGGTAGCCGCATCCAGCTCCCAGTCCCAGTTGTCGCCGTCTCCGTAGCGCACCAGCCCGGAGAAGATCGCGAACATCACGGTTTCGTCGTACCAGCCGCCACGGCTTGCCGGATCAAGGCGTTCCATGTCGCCGTCATTGCGGATCTTGAGAACCTTGTTCTCCTGCGCAAAAACGGCCTGCGTCCCGGCCAGATTGGCCACGGCCACCGCCAGTCCGCCGGCGCCCAGTCTCTGCATCGCCTGGCGTCGGGTGATCTTGAATTCACTCATGGTCATTGTCTTCCTTCGTTTGGCTTTCAGGTGGGTTGAGCGTGTCGCGCGGAGAGGGAGCCGACCCTTGCGCGGTCGCGGCAAAATGGCAGGCCGCGCTGTGGCCGTTTTCCAGGCGCTGCGGGCGCGGCGCCTTCTTCGCGCAGAGGGCGCGGGCAATGGGACAGCGCGTGCGGAACTCGCAGCCCGCCGGGCGCTGCTTCAGGCTCGGAACCTCGCCGGAAATCAGCCGGTCGACATCGACCGTTTCCTTGGCCGCCAGCAGCGCGCGCGTATAGGGATGCGCCGGTGCGCGGAAGACCGTCTCGGACGGCCCTTCCTCGATGATGCGGCCGAGATACATGATCGCGATGCGGTCCGTGACATGGCGCGCGACGGCGAGGTTGTGCGTGATCAGCAGAAAGGAAACATGAAGTCGCTCCTGCAAATCATTGAGAAGGTTCAGCAACTCTCCCTGCACGGAAAGATCGAGGCCGGCTGTGGGCTCGTCCGCCACGACCAGTTCCGGTTCCAGCGCCAGCGCGCGGGCAACCGTCACCCGTCGCGCCTGGCCGCCCGAAATCTCGTGCGGGTAGCGGTCGGCGAAATCGGGCGAGAGGCCGACGAGACCCAGGAGCGCGATCGCCTTTTCCCGGCGGTCGCCTTCCAGCATGCGATGCACCACAAGCGGCTCCGTCACCGACAGGCCGAGGCGCATGCGCGGATCGAGCGAGGCGACGGCATCCTGAAACATGAAGGCAGTCTTGCGGCGCATGCCCGGCCAGAGCCTGTCACGTCGAGAGGTCACCGTATCGCGGTCGAGGCGGATCCGGCCGCCGGAGATCGGCGCGAGACCCATGACCGCGCGGCCGAGCGTGGTCTTGCCGCTGCCGCTTTCGCCGATCAGGCCGACCGTCGTTCCGCGTTCGATGGCAAGCGACGTGCCAGGCAGCACGGTCACGAAGCCTTCCGCCCCGCGCAGCCGCGCGAAAAGGCCCGCCGCGGGATAGCGGACCTCGAGCTCATCGATTTCGAGGAGATGGTCCTTCTTGCTCATGCGGTCACCAGATGGCAGGCGCTGTTCCAGTCGCGGCCGCAGGCGGCAAGCGGCGGACGCTCCGTGGCGCAGGGACCGAAGGCCGAGCGGCAGCGCGGGGCAAAGCTGCAGCCGTTGCGTGGTTCCGTCGGCGCGGGAACGGTTCCGGGAATTGTCGGCAGCGTGCGGGTCGGCCTGTCGATGCGGGCGGGATCGCATTCCAGCAGAGCCTTCGTATAGGGGTGTTGCGGATTGGCGAGAACCGCGCTGACCGGCCCTGTTTCCAGCAATTCGCCGGCATAGAGCACGGCAACCCGGTCGCAGACGCGCGATACGACGCTGATATCATGCGTGATGAACACCGTCGCGCCGGTGAAGCCGGCCTTGGCATCGCGCATGATGGCGAGTATCTGCGCCTCGGTCGTCGCATCGAGAGCCGTCGTCGGTTCATCGGCAATGAGAAGGCGCGGCTCGGCCAGCAGCGCCGCGCCGATGGCGACGCGCTGCCGGCTGCCGCCGGAAAGCTGGTGCGGGAACTGGCGCATGCGGGTTTCGGGGTCGGAAAGGCCGACCTTCTCGAGCATGTCGATCGCGCGCCTCCAGCGTTGGGCCTTGCTCATTTCCCTGTGCCAATGCTGGAAGGCGACCATCTGCCGGCCGATCCGCAGGACGGGATTGAGCGCCGTGAACGGATCCTGCGCGATGGCCGCGATGGCGGAGCCGCGCAACCGCCTGCGTTCGTCCTCGCCGAGAGCCGTCAGCTCGCGATCCTCGAAATGAACCGAACCCTCGATCCTGGCGCCGGCCGGCAAAAGACCGAGCATGGCGGATGCGAGGCTCGACTTTCCCGAGCCGCTTTCGCCCACGAGGCCGAGCGTTTCGCCCGGCGCGACGTCGAGCGAGACATTGCGCACGGCGCAGACATCCCCCCTTTCGCCGGGATAGATGATGCTGACATTCTTCATGGACAGGAGTGGTTTCGTCACGGTCAGCGCCTCGCGATCTTGCGGGGGTCGAGAACATCGCGCAGCGCTTCGCCGAGGAAGGTGAATGCGATGGTGGCGATGATGATCGGAAGCCCGGCCGCGACCGCGATGTGCGGCGCCTGGCGGACATAGGTATAGCCCTCAGCCAGCATGTTGCCCCAGCTCGATTGCGGCGGCTGGACGCCCTGGCCGAGAAAGCTCAGACCGGATTCGATGCCGATGACGGCCGGAATATCCATGGCCACCAGCACGAAGATCGGGCCGATCAGGTTTGGAAGAAGGTGGGCGAGGGCGAGACGGGTTCGCGAGCTTCCGATCGACTCGGCCGCCACCACGAAATCCGCATTGCGCAGCACCAGTACCTGGTTGCGCACGACGCGGAAATAGCCCGGCGCCATGGACGCCGAGATCACGAAGATCAGCGTCGTCATGGACGGGCCGTAGATCGAGACGAGCACCAGCGCGAACAGGACGAGGGGCAGCGATTTCACGGAATCGTTGACGAGCACCAGCAGGCTGTCGACAAGCTTCGAACCGAGGCCGGCGACCATGCCCATGGCCATGCCGGCGATCAGCGCGCCGCCGGTTCCGAGCAGGGCGACCTTGAAAGCGGTGCGCGTGCCGAAGATCACGCGGCTGAGGAGATCGCGCCCCAGCTGGTCGGTTCCCAGCCAGTGGGCAAGGGAGGGGCCCTGCATTCTGACCCTGGGGGCGATCGCATTCGGGTCATAGGGCGCGACGAGCGGGGCGGCGAGGGCGGCGGCGATGAAGAGAAGGATGACGATCGTCGCGATCGCGCCCGTCGGGTTGCGCATCAGTCGTCCGAGCGTTGCGAAACGCCGCGGAGCGGCGGCCGCAGGGGTGATGTTCGCTGTGGCGTCGGTCAAGGGTCAACCTTTCTCCGCAAGGCGGGGATCGAGCATGGCGATGGCGATATCGGCGAGGAAATTGGCAACCACATAGAGCGCCGTGGTGACCACGACCGAGCCCAGAACGACCGGAAAGTTGCGGCTGATCACCGCGTCATAGGCCATCGAGCCGAGGCCGGGGCGCGAGAACACGACCTCGACCAGCACCGCGCCGGACAGGAGATTGCCCATGCCGACGCCGAGGACGGAAATCACCGGTATGATCGCGATCGGCAGGACGCAGCGCAGCACGATGTGCGCCTTGCCGACGCCGAAGGCCTCATAGGTGCGCACATGCGGCTCGGCCAGCGTCTCCAGCATGGCGACGCGCACCAGCCGCGCGATATAACCGACCCAGGCGACGCCGACGGCAAAGGCGGGAAGGACAAGGTGATGGATCTGGTCGCCGAAATCGCCCGGCTCTCCCGCGCCGATGGAGGGAAACCAGAGCAACTGCACGGAAAACAGGATCAGCGCGTAGATCGCCATCAGGAAGGCCGGAAGCGCGACGACGCTGGTGGAAATCAAGCCGATGATGCGGTCGGTCCAGCTGTCGGGCCTCAGCGCCGCCCAGATGCCGAGCGGGATGCCGATGAGCGCTGCCCAGCCAAGGCCCGTGACGGCGAGCAGGACGGTCTTGGGAAGCGCTGCGAGCACCATTTGCGTGACCGGGCGCTGGTTGAGGATGTCCGTGCCCAGATCACCGTGCAGCAGCGACCAGAGAAAGTTCAGCGCCTGCACCGCAAGCGGCTGATCGAGCCCCATGCGCAGCCGGAATGCCTCCTTCTGCAATTCGCTGGCGCGCGGGCCAAGCGCGATCGTCGCCGGGTCGCCGGGCACCGTGTAGATCAGAAGGAAGAGAATGGTCATGGCGACAAGCAGCACTGCTACGCCGAGCACGAATCGTCTTGCGATATAGCTAGCCATTGGCTCCGTTTCGGTCAGTGACGGCGCGCCGAAGTGTGGTGGACGGTGCCGCCTGAGCTTCTGCCTTGAAAAAGGCTTTTCTGGAAATACACACCATAATATATTACGGTATACATTGCAAATAAGGTATCAACCTTTTAGAGTCAACGCATGCAATCAGGAGCAGGGTGGAGCCGAAATGGCAGCAGAGCGCGTTTTCAAATGGCGGGACGATATCGTCGACGGACGCGGCAGGGCGCCGTCCCTGACCGACAAGGCCTATGAGCGCATACGCGAGCGCATCGTCGAGCGCAGTCTGGAGCCGGGACACGATTTCACCGAAGCGGAACTGGCGCGCCATCTCGAAATGAGCAAGACGCCGGTGCGCGAGGCTCTCGCCCGTCTTCAGATGGAGGGGTTCGTCCAGGCAATTCCGCGGCGCGGCTACATGGTGACGCCGTTGCACATGTCCGCCATCAGGGATCTCTTCGCCTTCCGGGCGCTGGTCGACGGCGAGGCGGCGGCGCTTGCGGCCGCGCATATCTCGG
>NZ_CFHTCS010000055.1:0-17191 GCF_984369615.1 Martelella sp.
CGCCTGATCTTCGGCGTGATCTTCGGCATGCGCAAGGTGAAGCGCATGCCGGCGCGGCGGACATCGAACCACACAACGGCAAGCTGGATGATGCCCGCGCCAAGCACGCCCCAGGCAAGATATTCCGCCATCATCTGCGGATCGGCCTTGACCCAGACGCCATAGGCGAGCACGGCGATCAGCACGACATTGAGAAACACCGGCGCGATCGCGGCGGCGAAATAGCGGTGCAGCGAATTCAGCATGCCGCTCATCATCGCCATCAGCGACATGCAGATGAGATAGGGGAACATGACCGAGGCAAGACGCACGGTCATGTCGAATTTCTCGACGTCATCGGCAAAGCCCGGCGCGATGATGAAGCGCACCAGAAGCGGCATCGCCAGTTCCATCGCCACGGTGATGACGAAGAGAAAGGAAAACAGGACGCCGAAGACCTGCTCGGCAAAACGCTTGGCGCCGTCCGGGCCGTTTTCCTCGATCTCCTTGGAAAACAGCGGCACGAAGGCGGCGTTGAAGGCGCCTTCGGCGAAAAGCCGGCGGAAGAGGTTGGGGAAGCGGAAGGCGGCGTAGAACACGTCGGCCATGGCGCCATTGCCAAGGGCGGCCGCCATCATCGTCTCGCGGGCAAAGCCGAGCAGCCGGCTCGCGAACGTGGCGCCGCCGACCGTGGCGAACTTGCCGACGAGGCTCATGCTTCGGTTCCGTCCTCTTTTCGCGGCGTGTCCTGGCCGTTTTCCGCCGGCAGCAGCATGCCCTGCGGCATGCCCTTGCGATAGGCATCGCCCTTGTCTTCCAGCACCGCCTTCATCCGTTCGACGATCGCCGCCTGGCGGTTCTCGTTGGTGATCTTGGCGCCGACGAGATCGGTCACGTAGAAGCTGTCGATCACCTTTTCGCCGAAGGTCGTGATGCGGGCCGTCTGGATATCGAGCGAGAGTTCGGAAAGCGTCTGGGTGACGTCAGCAAGCAGGCCGGTGCGGTCCAGACACTCGATCTCGATCACGGTGAAGATGTTGGAGAGCTTGTTGGTGACGGAGACATGCGTCGGCACAGAGAACGCGCGCACCGTGCGGCGCTCGCGCGTGCGCGCGGCAATCAGGTCGTTCAGGTGCTTGCGCCCGGTCAGCACATCCTCGATCAGCTTGCCGATCGTTTTGGCGCGGCGGAGTTCATCCGCATCGTCGTCAAAGGCGCGGTTGAGCAGGATCGTGTCGAGCGCGCGCCCGTCCGCAGTGGTGAATATCTGCGCGTCGGCGATATTCGCGCCGGTCGCGGCGCAGGCGCCAGCGATGATCGACAGGAGGCGCGGATGGTCGGGCGCAAGAAGCGTAAACTCGGTGATGTCGTGGAAGGCGTTGGTGCGCACCATGGTGGCAAAGAGCCGACGCTCCTTGTCCGCATCGCGGATGAAGCGGGCATGGCGCACCTGGTCTTCCAAGGGCACGGAGAGCATGTAGTTCTGATAGTGCAGATTGGCGTATTTGTGCCGCTCATTGTCGCCCCAGCCCTCGAGCGCGTTGTCGAGCTCGTCGATCGCGTGCTCCGTGCGGGCCTTGCGGGAAACGGCGGAGAAACCGCCGGAAAGCAGGATTTCGGTCTCGTAATAGAGCGTGCGCAGAAGCTGGCCCTTCCAGCCGTTCCACACATCCGGCCCGACGGCGCGGATATCGCAGACCGTCAGGATCAGCAGCATGTTGAGCCGGTCGAGCGACTGGACCTTGTCGGCGAAATCGACCACCGTCTTGCGGTCGTTGAGGTCGCGGGTCTGCGAGGTCATCGACATCAGAAGGTGGAACTCGATCAGCCAGGCGACAAGCTCGGTCTGTTTCACGGAAAGGCCGAGCCGGGGGCAGATCTTGCGCGCCAGCCGGGCGCCCGCAATCGAGTGGTCCTCCTTGCGGCCCTTGGCGACGTCGTGCAGCAGCACCGCCACGTAGAGCGCCGTCCGGTCCTCCACCGAGGTGATCAGCCGGGCGGCCAGCGGATGCATCTCGCTCTCGCCGCCGGCATTGTCGAGCTCGGAAAGCACATCGACGGCGCGGATCAGGTGCTCGTCCACGGTGAAGTGGTGATACATGTTGAACTGCATCATCGAAACGATGCGGCCGAATTCCGGCAGGAAGCGTCCGAGCACGCCCGCCTCGTTCATGCGGCGCAGATAAAGCGCCGGATTGTTGCGCGAGGTCAGGATCGACAGGAACAGCCGGTTCGCCTCCTCGTTCTCCCGAAGCTTCGCATTGATCAGCGACAGCGAGCGGGTGACGACCTTCAGCGCGTCGGGGTGGAACTCGAGATCGTTGATGACGGCGACGTAGAAGAAGCGGATGATGGCCACCGGGTCTTTCCTGAACACGTCCGGCTCGGCCAGCGCGATGCGGCCGCTGTCGGAGACGAATTCGATCGAGCCCGGGATCTTGCGCTGGCGCCTGGCGAATTTCGACCACACGGCCCGGGGAAGCGTGGGCGCGGCCTTGGCCTGCTGTTCCTCAAGGTCCGAACAGAAAATGCGGGTGAGATCGCCGACATCCTTGGCGACGAGGAAATAGTGCTTCATGAACCGCTCGACGGCGGAAAGGCCGGGCCGGTCCTGATAGTCGAGCGCCTCGGCGATCTCGCGCTGGATATCGAAGGAGAGCCGCTCCTCGGCCTTTCCGGTGAGAAAATGCATGTGGCAGCGCACGGCCCAGAGAAAGTCCTCGGCGCGCAGAAAGAGCTTCATCTCCTGGCGCGACAACACGCCGAGGTCGACGAGCTCCGTCGGTTCGGGCACCCGGTAGAAATATTTCGCGATCCAGAACAGCGTGTTGAGATCGCGAAGCCCGCCCTTGCCTTCCTTGACGTTGGGGACCACGAGATAGCGCGTGTCGAAGGATTTCTGGTGGCGCTGGTCGCGCTCGGCAAGCTTGGCGGCGATGAATTCCGGCGCACTGCCAGCAACCACCTCGTCGCCGAACCGGCGCTCCAGCGTATCGGCAAGCGATTTGCGGCCGACGATATAGCGCATCTCCAGGATCGAGGTGCGGATCGTCATGTCGGATTTGGAGAGCTTGATGCATTCGGCGACGCTGCGGGTCGCGTGGCCGACCTTCTGCCCCATGTCCCACAGCATGTAGAGCACATATTCGATCGACTTCAGCGTCTCGGCGCGGTCTGTGCCGTTGATCAGGAACAAAAGGTCGATATCGGAACCGGGCGCGAGCGTGCCGCGCCCGTAGCCGCCGACAGCCGTGATCGTGAACTCGTTGCTCGTCTCCGGGTAGATCGACTGGACCACAAGCGTATGCAGCGCGATCAGGATCTGGTCCTGCAGCCAAGAGATCCGGCGGGCGCATTCCAGGCCGCCGCCGTTTTCCTTAAGGATCGCATAGGCGCGCGCGCGCCCCGCAGCGTTGACCTCTTTCAGCCGCGCAAGCACCGCCTGGCGCAGCTTGTCCGGGCTTCGGCTGTTCTTCCTGGCAAGGGATCGCAGTTCCGCATTCAGTTTCGCCGGGTCGAGAACCTCCGTCATCGCATGGATATCGGGCTGCGCCTTGCGCGCGCTGCTTTTGACGGCCTGCTCTGGAGCGCTTTCGCGCTGTTCGCTCGCGGATTTCTGCATGAACTTGCCTTTGTGCCTGCGGCCTTTCTGCCGCCGGTGTCGTCTTAAAGCAAATCACCCCTCAAGGGAAACATCATCCTCGATTTTCCGCTTCAGCGCATAGAGCGCGTCCAGCGCCTCGCGCGGGGTCATGTCGTCGGGCCTCAGGCCGTTCAGCATCGTCTCGACTCCGGAGGGTTTCGCCTCGGGTTCGGGCGCGCGGATTGCCGCCTGGAAGAGCGGCAGGTCATCGATCAGGCTTGCCGCCGGGTTCTTGCGGTCGGCATCCTCGAGCCGGGCCAGCACGTTTTTCGCCCGCTTGACGACGGCTGAGGGAAGACCGGCAAGACGGGCGACCTGGATGCCGTAGGAGCGGTCCGCCGCCCCCGGTCCGACCTCGTGCAGGAACACGACCTCACCCTTCCACTCCTTCACCCGCATCGTGGCATTGACGAGACGCGGCAGCTTTTCCGAAAGCGCGGTCAGCTCGTGAAAATGGGTGGCGAACAGGCCGCGGCAGCCGTTCACGTCATGCAGGTGTTCCACCGTCGCCCAGGCGATCGACAGCCCGTCGAAGGTCGCGGTGCCCCGGCCGATCTCGTCAAGGATAACGAGCGAGCGCGGTCCCGCCTGATTGAGGATCGCCGCCGTCTCCACCATTTCGACCATGAAGGTCGAGCGCCCGCGCGCCAGATCATCGGACGCGCCGACGCGGGAAAACAGCCGGTCGACAATGCCGATATGGGCGCTTGCCGCCGGCACATAGGCGCCGGTCTGGGCAAGGATCGCGATCAGCGCATTCTGCCGCAGGAAGGTCGACTTGCCGCCCATGTTCGGCCCGGTCAGAAGCCAGAGCCGGCCCCTGTCGCCGCTTTCGGGCGAAAGCGTGCAGTCATTGGCGACAAAGGGGCCCGCCGACTGGCGCGCGAGCGCCTGTTCGACCACGGGATGGCGTCCGCCCCTGATCTCGAAGGCCGTGGTGCCGTCAACCATCGGCCGGCAATAGGCCTCCGCCTCGGCCAGAAGGGCGAAACCGGCGGAAACATCGAGCACGGAAAGCGCATGGGCGCCCTGCTTCAGCCGCTCAGCGGTCTCGACGACGGCCCGGCGCAGTCCCTCGAAAGTCTCGAGCTCGATCGCCAGCGCCTCGCCTGCAGCATTGGCGATCCGGCTTTCCAGGTCGGCAAGCTCGGCGGTGGTGAAGCGCATCGCATTCGCCATGGTCTGGCGGTGGATGAATTTGGCCTTTGCCGCGTCGCCCTCCGTCAGCGCCCTTGAATTGCCGCTGGTCACCTCGATGAAATAGCCGAGCATGTTGTTGTGCTTGATCTTCAGCGCCTTGACGCCGGTCTCCTCGGCATATTGCGCCTGAAGACCCGCAATCACCCGCCGCGACGTGTCGCGCAGGCCGCGCGCCTCGTCGAGCCGCTCATTGGCGCCCTCGCGCACGAAGCCGCCGTCGCGCTTCAGGAGCGGCAGTTCGTCGGCAAGCGTTGCGGCAAGCGCGGCCTCCAGATCGCCGGGCATGGCGGCAAGCGCTTCAAGCGCGCCGGAAAGCTCTTCCGGCAGCGCGGACGGCTTCAGGAGATCCGCGATAGCGCGCGCGACGTCCAGTCCCCTCAGAATCGCCCCGAGGTCGCGCGGCCCGCCGCGATCGAGCGCCAGCCGCGACAGCGCGCGCGGCATGTCGGGCAATTGTTTCAGGTGGTCGCGCAGCGTGGATGACAGGCTGACCTCGTCGAGAAAGAAGCCGACCGAATCGAGACGTCGGTGCACGTCTTCCGGGTCCGTCAGCGGCGACATCAGCCGCTCGCACAACAATCGGGCGCCACCGCTGGTCACGGTCCGGTCGATGGCCTTGAGAAGCGAGCCGTCGCGCCCGCCATTCATGGTGCGCACCAGTTCCAGATTGGTGCGGGTCGCCGGGTCGATGAACATCGATCCCGACCCGCCGTCCTGCTCGGGAATGCCGAGCGCGGGGCGCTCATTGATCTGGGTTTTCTCGACATAGGCGACGGCGGCGGCGGCGGCCGAAAGCTCGGACCGCGAGAACCGTCCGAAGCCGTCGAGCGTTGCCACGCCGAAGAAGCGCGACAGCCGGTCCTTCGCCGTGGCGCTGTCGAAAAGCACGGCCGGCTGCGGCGCGACGGCGCGGCCGAGAAGATCGAAGACGGGCCGCAGCTTCTCTTCGGCAAAGAGCGTGTCGGAGACGATCAGCTCGCGCGGCTCGACCCGCATGATATCGGCGGCAAGCCGGCTTTCGGACGTGGCACAGAGCCGGAAGACGCCGGTGGAAATGTCGATCCAGGCAAGCCCGTAGGCAGCCTCCCCCTCGCCCTTCACCCGCGACAGCGCCATCAGGAAATTGCTCTCGCCGGGGGCCAGCAGCTTTTCTTCCGTCAGCGTGCCGGCGGTGACGAGCCGGGTGACATCGCGCCGGACGACGGACTTCGCGCCGCGCTTCTTTGCCTCGGCGGGATCTTCCGTCTGCTCGCAGACGGCGACGCGAAAGCCGAGGGCGATCAGCTTCTGGAGGTAATCATCGGCCGCATGGACCGGCACCCCGCACATCGGGATATCGCGCCCCAGATGCTGGCCGCGCTTGGTCAGCGTGATCGACAGCGCCCGAGCCGCTTCAACGGCGTCATCGAAGAACAGCTCGTAGAAATCGCCCATGCGATAGAACAACAGGAGATCGGGATTGGCCGCCTTGATCTCGATATACTGCTCCATCATCGGCGTTGCCGATGCCCGGCTTTCTGCAGAAATCAGTTCTTCGGTCGGAATACGATTATCGTCTGCCACGGCGCACGCTCGAAATGAAGGGAATTGCCCTCTTCATCTGTCATGATTTTTTGCGGCTCGAAAGTGTCGGCGGCAAGAAAGCTGGGCAAAACGTGATGGCGGCGGGGCGGGTTGCGAGCGGCCGGAAGCAGACTTGCTGAAAGTTCAGCCGATTTCAGGCTGTCTATTCCTGCGGAAGCCTTGCAGCAAACAATCTCTCCCCTTGAGGGAGATTGTTGGGGGGGCTATGCGGCGCGCTCCAAAATTTCAGCTTGCGAATCGGCCGGCGTCGGCGCCGTAATAGTTGATATAGCGGTCGGAGATCGAGGCGATCGGCAGAACCACGAGCACGTCGGTCGTGTTGAAGGCGTGGTCGATCACCGCCCCCTCGCCGACCATCGCGCCAAGGCGCAGATAGCCCTTGATCAGGGGCGGCAGGCCGGTGAGCGCCCGGCGTCCGGACGCTTCCTCCGCGTTCATCAGGTTCATGTCGACGGCGAGTTCGGGCCGCGCGTTGACCGCCCATTCGCCCGTGGCGCGGGCATTGTGGTGGAGAAAGGAGAGCGCCATGGCATGGTCTTGCGGGTTGGTGCCGTGGAAGGAGGCGCAACCGAACATGACGCCGATATTGTGCTTCAGCGCATAGGCCCAGTTCCCCTGCCAGAGCAGTTCGACGGTGCGCTTGCTGCGGTAGTCCGGCAGCACGCAGGAGCGGCCGAGCTCCATGAAGCGGACATCGGGATGGCGTGCGACGAGCTTGTCGGTCTGGTATTCGCCATCGGAATAGAACCCGCCGTTCTCCATCGCCACCTCGTGGCGCAGAAGCCGGTAGGTCGCCACGATCTGGTCCTCGACATCGCCGTCAAGCTTGGTGTCGAGCACCAGAAGATGGTCGCAGATCTCGTCCCAGCGGTCGAAATCCCGCCTGGCGCGCATGGCGTCCGCCGGCAGACGGGCCTGCATCTCATCGACGAAGACGCGGTAGCGCACCGCCTGCGCAGCCTCTATCTCGCCGGGCGTGCGGGCAATGCGGGTTTCAAGCGAGCCTATACGGCCCAGGATACCTTCCTGCAGCAGCGCCGTGCTGACAGCCGCCCCTCCGGCGCGTTCGGCAGCCTGAAGAAGATCGAGCGCTTCCATGGTCATCGCGTGTTCCGGATCGTTCATCTTGGATGTCATAAACCATCTCACTGCGACACGTTCGTGACAGTCGCATCCCGCCATTCTGGAGGTCACTTTGTAAAAAAGAGGTCCTCTCGCGTCAATTTTCCGCTGCCTCTCATGTGCCTTCGAGGCACGGTCCCAACCGTGAAAAGACTAGTACATGGAGCAGGCGAGGTCCAGAAGGTTTTGACGCGCCGTCAACATCCGGGGGCCATCCGGGGCTGAAACGGCCTCACGGCAATGCCTTGATGTTCAAGCGCTTTCTAATGTGAGGACGGGCATGCCCGGGTCAGCCATCGTCACGTCCGGGGCTTTTGAACAGGAACTCCTGGACGAAGATCATCACCGCGCCGACCGTGATGTAGCTGTCGGCAAGGTTGAAGATCGGGAAGGTCCAGCCGCCGACATGGAAGCGGATATAGTCGACAACGTGGCCATAGATGAAATGATCGAGAATATTGCCGAGGGCGCCCGCGACGACGAGCGCAAAGCCCAGCAGCGCCCAGCTCTGCCCCGGCGCGGTCTTGCGCCAGAGATAGATGACGACCGCGACGATGACGAGCCGCATGCCGACCAGCGCCCAGCCGTTCGTATCCGAAAGAAGCGAAAAGGCGATGCCGGGATTGTAGGTCTTGAACAGGCCCAGGAACGGCAGGACGTCGATGGTCCGGTGGAACGGCAGATAGATCTCGACCGCATATTTGATCGCCGCATCGAGGAGCAGCGCGATGGCGACGAAGGCAATGGCCGGACCGGGGCGCGAAAGCGGCGATCTCATTGGCCTGCCTCCGGAGCGTCGAGCGAAAGCAGGTGGCGGCGCGCCTCATAGAGCATGACGCCGGTGGCAACCGCGAGGTTGAGCGAATCGGCCCGGCCCTGTTGCGGAATGCGGGCAAGCCGCCCCGCCCCTTCGGCGAGTTCTGGCGGAAGCCCCTGCTGCTCGTTGCCCATCAGAAGCACGACCGGCTTCTTCGTGTAGTCGATGGTCCGGTAGTCGACGGAGCCGGCAAGATGCGTGGCGACGATCTCGGCGCCGCTTTTCTGCGCCCAGTCCAGGAACGCGCGCGGCTCGGCGCGCGAGACCGGAAGCGCGAAGACCGACCCCATGGTGGCGCGCACGGTCTCGAGCGAAAACGGATCGGTGGTCTCGCCGACGAGGATGACGCCGGCCGCGCCCGCCGCATCGGCTGTGCGGATGATGGTGCCGAGATTGCCGGGATCGCGCACCCGGTCGAGCGCCACATAGGTCTCGTCCCTGGCCGGGCGGATCTCGGCAAGCGGGCGGTAATGGCTTTCGAAAATGCCGACGACCATCTGCGGATTGTCGCGCCGGGTGATCGCCGAAAGCACCTTTTCGGAGACCTCGAGCACAAGACCGCCGGAGGCGATCGTCTTGGCGGCGACCTTTTCCACCTGCGCCTTGCCCTTGGCCGCCTTGGCATAGATCAGCGTGCGGATCGACCAGTTGAGCTCCAGCGCGTCGATGACGAGCTTCAGCCCCTCGGCCATGAAGGTTCCGGTCTCCTCGCGGTGCTTCTTCTGCGACAGCGCGCGGATATCCTTGATGATCGGATTGGAAAGGGAGGTGACTTCCTTCACCGTTCCGACGCGCGGCGCGCGCCTTTCTTCTCGCTCGAAGCTCATTGGGGCAACCACCGCGCATAAAGGGATGTTGAAAGAGCGCGGCCGGGCTGATCGCCGGAAAGCCCCGCCTCGCGAATGACAAGCTCGCCCGATTCGACCACGCCGCCGAAGCCGCGCATCGTCTCCATCATCAGTTCGTGAACCGAATAGAAGCTGGCGCGGATCGAATAGGCCGTCAGCACGAAGCCGAGCGCATCCGGCTTCAGGATCGCGCGGCAGAGGTCCAGCATGCGAGGCAGGTGCTCGAACAGCTGCCAGACCTCGCCATTCGGCCCGCGTCCGAATTTCGGCGGATCGGTGAGGATGATGTCGTAATGGTTGCCGCGCCGTTCCTCGCGCTCGATGAACTTCATCGCATCATCGCAGATCCAGCGGATCGGACGATCATTGAGGCCGGAGAGCGCCTGGTTCTCGCGCGCCCAGCCGATCGCCTTCTTGGACGCATCCACATGGGTCACTTCCGCGCCGGCGGCGGCAGCGACCAGCGAGGCGACGCCGGTGTAGCCGAAGAGGTTGAGCACCTTGGGCGGGCTCTTGCCGCCTGCGGCCTGTTCCAGCACATCGCGCATCCATTGCCAGTGGGCCACCTGCTCGGGAAATACGCCGACATGGCGAAAGGCGGTGAAGCGGCCGAGAAAATCGATGTCCATGATCCGCAGCGGCCAGGTCTCGCCGAGGGCGGCCTTGGGAAAGCGCCAGCGCCCCATGCCGTCCTCGTCCGTATCGCCGGTGAAGATCGCATCGGCATTGGCCCAGATCTTCTCATCGAGAAGCGGCGGCCAGAGCGCCTGCGCCTCGGGGCGGACGATTCGATAGTCGCCATATTGCTCGAGCTTCAGGCCGTGGCCGCTGTCGATCAGATGAAAACCGTCGGCGGTGACGGACTGGAGAATGCGCGGCACGCGCTCGGCCGGCCGTTCGCCGTCCCGCAGCGCGATCCACTGCGGCTCCGGCTGGCGGCTGCGGCGCTCGTTCTGCTTTTCCGCCGGGGCGCCGCCTTGTCGCTTGTCGGCCCGGCGCACATCCTTGCGCGGCCGGTCAGGCTTGGCCTGCGGCTTGCCGCCGGCTTTGGTGCGGCGCGTCTTGTCCGGTCTGGAAGGCGTCATGAAAGGCGATCATCCCGCAATGGTCGAAAGCTGCGGTTTATCAGCCCCGTCGTAAAAATGGCAAGTCTTCTCGCGCCGTCTCAGGAAGACGGAAGCTGATCGAGCGGGCGGGCAGTCGAAACTTCGGCGCTCGGCGCCATCCGCTTGTCGGCCTCCGCACGCCATAGTGCGGCCTCGCGCTTGCTGGACTTTGCCGTCCTGCGGTGCTTGCGCTGGGAAATCCAGGTGAACAGCGCGCCAAGCAGAATGCCGAGAATGAAGGCGATGAAGATGTAGACGAAGAAGGGAGCGGAGACGGCGAGCACGCTGTCGCTGGCATTGAAAGGGTTGAGCGCCATGGTGACGGACTGCCGGTTGGCAACCGACAACAGGACGAGCACCACCCCGATGGGCAGCAGAATGATGAGATTGACAAGCTTTGACATCATGCGCCTCGAACGCGTTTCATTTTCCCGGCGATCCGGCCTGCCCCTTATTTGTCGTCTTTCTGGTCGGGGTTGAGGCGCTCGCGCAATTCCTTGCCGGTCTTGAAGAAAGGGACCCATTTTTCTTCGACCAAAACGGTGTCGCCGGTGCGCGGGTTCCGTCCCGAACGCGAAGGGCGGTTCTTGACCGAAAACGCGCCGAAACCGCGCAACTCCACCCGGTTGCCCGCCGCCAGCGCATCCGCGATCTCGTCCAGAATAGCGTTCACGATATTTTCGACATCGCGGTGATAGAGATGCGGGTTACGCGCCGCAACAATCTGTACCAATTCCGACTTGATCACACCCAGCCCCTCAACTCTCTGATTTTCATTGCCAATCAGTCTGCCCGACAGACACAAGCCCGTCAACAAGACCGGTCTGGCGAAGGATATCCTCGCTGACAAACCAGCCAAGTCCGAGCGATTCGAGCAGCCTTGCCCCCATTTTCGCCAGGCCGACCCCGAAACCGTCTCTGTTTACGTTATCCCAAGACCTGATTTCAAGGGAGTCCGAAACGCCGTTTGCGGCCAGATAGGCCATTATTTCGTCCCGACCGCCGATTTCATCGACCAGTCCGGCCTCAACCGCCTGCCGCCCGGTGAGAATCCGGCCGTCGGCAAGCTCCAGCGCCCTTTCCCGCGACATGTCCCGGCGCGCGGCGACAAGATCGACGAACCAGTCATAGCTGTCCATCACCAGGGCGCGGACCATGGCCTGGGCCTCCTGGCTCGCGTCGTTGAATGGCGATGGTTCCGCCTTCATCGGCGCCGACTTGATCGCATCCACGGAGACGCCGATCTTGTCGAGCAATTCCTTCGCCTGCGGATAAAGAAAGATGACGCCGATCGAGCCGGTGATCGAGGTGTCGCCGGCAAAGATGCGGTCGCCGGCCAGCGCGATCATGTAGCCCGCCGAGGCCGCCTGGGTGCGGATTTCGCTGACGACGGGCTTCCTCTCGGCCACCTGGCGCAGGGCCTTGTAGAGCGCCTCGCCGCCGAATGTCGTGCCGCCGCCGGTCGACAGCGACACGACCAGCGCCTTTGCCGCCGGATCCTCGCCGATCTCGCGGATCGTCTCGAGCATCACCGGATCGTCGGTGACCACGCCCGAGACCGACAGTTGCGCGATATGCGGGCGCGCCAGCATGGTTCCCGGCTCCGCGCCGCCATAGGCCTTGTAGAGGGCAACCACGAAAAGGACGGCGACCACGAGCGCGGCCGCGCGCCACCAGCCGACGCGCCGCCTCAAACGCCTGCGCTCCAGGATTTCCGATAGATTCATCAACGCCCTCACAGTGATTTGAACGGCGCGCAGGTCCGCCGCGCTTGGCGAATGTGCGTGCGACACTCATCTGATGTCAATCGCGCATGGACCGTTTTTCGGCCGCCAACTTGTTATGGCCGGCAAAACATAATACCCATGGCCCTTGAGAGGCAACGGCTTTGGCCGAGGCGAACCCCGAAACGGCCGGGGGACGACAGAGGCCCGCGGGCGACGAGACGACACGAGATGAGCATTGCGACCACTGCACACGGCGGCAACCGACCGTCGATCGAGGAAAGCTTCCGCAAGGCGCGGCGGCATTCCGGCCATGTGCGCCGCCTCAAGGTCCTGCTGCCGCTTGCCGCCGTGCTGATCACGATCGGGCTGATTGCCGCGACCTTCCTGCGCTCGATCGTGCCCGACAATATCACGCTCGACGCCGCCTCGATCGAAAACGGCATGATCGTCATGACCAATCCCGGCATGTCGGGCCGCAATTCCGACGGCATCCGCTACTCGCTGAAGGCCGAGCGCGCGCTGCTGCCCGCCGCCAATCCCGACGACAGCACCGTGCTGCTCGAAAACGTCATCGCCACCGTTCCGGTCGAAGACAGCGTGACGGCCGTGGTCGACGCGACGCGCACGCTCTACGACCGCGCCACGGAGAAACTGACGATCAACGAACCCTTCACCATCGAGCTTTCCAACGGCATGCATGCGGATTTCACGTCGGCCGAAATCGACATCAAGGCCGGAACGCTCTCCAGCGACACGCCGGTCTCCGTGAGGGCGCCGCAGGCATCGGTGGTTGCCGAAAACGTGAATATCATCGATAACGGTCAGAAAATCCGCTTTGGCGGCGGCGTTCATGTCACGCTGTCGCCCTCGGCACTGGCCCGCACCGGACAATGAGGTTTCGGATGGATCTGAGCAATTTGAAAATCTGCGCGCCGCGCCGCTCGACTGCGGCAACGCTGGCGCTTTTATGCGCGCTGGCGCTGCCGGCGGGTGAGAGCCTTGCCCAGTCGACCCAGACAAGCGGCTTCCAGCTTTCGGGCGACGAGCCGATCGACATCGACGCCGACGAATTTGAGGTGGATGACGCCACCAAGCTGATCACCTTTTCCGGCAATGTCGTCGCCGTCCAGGGCGACAACCAGGTCAAGGCCGGCAAGATGACGGTCCGCTATGCCGGCGGCTCGACCGGGATCGCGTCCGGCCAGGGCGATATCGAGCGGATCGACCTCAGCCAGTCGGTGCAGCTTCTCACCGACACGCAGACGGCCACCGGCGACACCGGCTATTTCGACATGGTCACCCAGCACTTCGTCCTCGAGGGCAAAGAGGTGGTGCTGAAGGAAAGCGGCAATGTCTTCGTCGGCTGCAAGCTCACCGTCGACATGAACACGAGCCAGGCCAAGCTGGATGCCTGCGGCAAGCGGGTGCAGATCAGGCTCAACCCGCAATCGCGGCCAGGCAACTGATCCCGCATGCCGAAGACAACGACAAGAAAAACGCTCTCCATGGCAGAGCGCCCGTCCGTGACCGCAACAGCGCCCCGCAACGGCGATCCTGACCGGGAGAACGGCCGTTACGACGGAACGCTGATCGCGCAGGGGCTGACCAAGACCTATCGCAGCCGGCGCGTCGTCAACGGCGTATCTCTCGTGGTCCGCCGCGGCGAGGCCGTGGGCCTGCTCGGCCCCAACGGCGCGGGCAAGACCACCTGTTTCTACATGATCACCGGCCTGGTGCCCGTCGATGAGGGCTCCATCGCGCTGCATGGCCGCGACGTCACCGGACTGCCGATGTATCGCCGCGCCCGCCTCGGCGTCGGCTATCTGCCGCAGGAAGCCTCGATCTTTCGCGGCCTCTCGGTCGAAAACAACATCCGCGCCGTGCTCGAACTGACGCCCCTGAAGAAGAAGGAGCGGGAAGAAAAGCTCGAGCAGCTGATGGAGGAATTCGGCATCGCCAGGCTGCGCAAGACGTCGGCCGTCGCGCTTTCCGGCGGCGAGCGCAGGCGCCTCGAGATCGCGCGCGCGCTTGCGACCGATCCCGCCTTCATGCTGCTCGACGAGCCCTTTGCCGGCGTCGACCCGATTTCGGTCGCCGATATCCAGAACCTGATCCGCCACCTGACCCGGCGCGGCATCGGCGTCCTGATCACCGACCACAATGTTCGAGAGACGCTCGGCATGATCGACCGCGCCTACATCATCCACGCCGGTGAGGTGCTGACGCACGGCAAGGCGGACGAGATCGTCGCCAATACCGATGTGCGCCGCTTCTATCTTGGCGACAATTTCAGCCTGTAGACCGGCCTGGCCGCCATGCGGATTCCGGCTTGATTGCGAAGCAATTTTTGTGCCAGTCTCCTTTCCGTACACTTTGATTTGTTCAGCACGCATCCGCACGCCGCCGTCGGCAGGCCGTTGCGATCGGAGGGTTATGCTCGCGTCATGGCACTAAGCGCCAATCTTCTTCTCCGACAGAACCAGTCGCTCGTGATGACGCCGCAACTGATGCAGTCCATCCAGCTGCTCCAGATGCCGCATGCGGAGCTTTGCCAGTTCATCGCCCAGGAAGTTGAGAAGAACCCGCTTCTGGAGGTCGCCGGCGAAGAGGGCGGACCGGAGGAACGGCCGGAAACGGCCGAACCGCAGGAGAGCGACGGCGCCGACCTTTTCAGCGACTGGTATTCCGACGACCGGCAGGCCGATGGCGCCGCCCGGCTCGACGACAGCCTCGACAGCAATTTTGACAGCGCTTACGGCGAAGACGGCCCCTCCGCGCGGCCGGACGCCCCCGAACTGATGAGCCAGTGGAAATCGATGCCAGGCACGCTCGGCGGCGACGACCATGTCGACCTCGACGAGTTCGTCGCCGGCAGGCCGTGCCTGCGCGACCATCTGACCGACCAGATCGCGCTCACCTTCAGGCGCTCCGACGAACAGGCGATCGCCCGCCACCTCGTCGACTATCTCGACGAGGCCGGCTACTTCCGGGGAGACACGAAGGAGATCGCCGAACGGGCCGGGCTGGCCGTCGTCAGGCTGGACACGGTGCTGGAACGGCTGAAAACGCTCGATCCGCCCGGCATCTTCGCCCAGTCGCTGTCCGACTGCATGCGCCAGCAATTGCTGCAGACCGATGGCCTCACCCCGGCCATGGCGGTTCTGGTCGACAATCTCGAGCTGGTGGCGCGCCGCGATTTCACCAGGCTGAAGAAGCTTTGCGGGGTGGAAGAGCAAGACCTCCTGGCGATGACGCAGACGCTTCGCCGGCTGAACCCGAAGCCGGCCGGCGCCTTTTCCAGCCAGCCGCCCGAATCGGTCCTGCCCGACGTCATCGTCTCCGCCCGCAAGGAAGGCGAATGGCAGGTGGAGCTCAATCCGGACACGCTGCCGCGCGTTCTCGTCAACCGCTCCTACCTCACCGAAATCAAGGCCTCGCGCGGCATGTCGGCGGCCGATGATGCCTTTCTCAACACCTGCCTGCAGACGGCGAACTGGCTGACGCGCAGCCTCGACCAGCGCGCCCGCACAATCCTGAAGGTCGCAAGCGAGATCGTGCGCCAGCAGGACCCCTTTCTCAAGCACGGCGTCGACCATTTGCGCCCGCTCAACCTGAAGACGGTCGCCGACGCAATCAAGATGCACGAATCGACCGTCAGCCGCGTCACCTCCAACAAGTTCATCCTGACCCCGCGCGGCCTGTTCGAGCTGCGCTATTTCTTCTCCGTCTCGATCGCCTCCGACCAGGCGGACGGCAGCGCGCTTTCGGCGGAGTCGATCCGCCACAAGATCCGCCGCATGATCGCCGCGGAGACGCCGGAAGCGGTCCTTTCCGATGATGACATCGTTTCCGCGCTGAAGGACGAAGGCATCACGCTCGCCCGCCGGACCGTGGCAAAATACCGCGAGGCGATGTCGATCCCCTCCTCCGTCCAGCGCCGCCGCGAAAAACGCGCCTATGCCAGGGTCGTCGGCGCCTGAGGCGCGACCGGGGCGGCCCCGGCAAAAGCGCCGGCGTGATTGACTTCCGCCAACATGAACGGTAGAGCATCCGCCGCAAGAGGGGCGCCGCCTCAGCAAGGGAGACGGGACGCAGATGCTCCGGGACCGGGAACAGCGGCAAACCGACCGCACCCGGCGGCAAAAAATCGCACGAAGAATATTGCGGAAATCCCGCTGGCAAACGGCTGAAAAATGCCCAAATGAGTTATGATGACAAGGTGTCATCTGAGTGCCGTCCCGGTCACCGGAGGGCCATGCCTGGAAGTTCTTGGAGGAGAACAGGGCTTGGCTTAAACTGGTGCCCGCAAACGATAGAAGAAGGGAAGATCCATGAGTGTTCGCGTCTCGGGAAAACAAATGGAAGTCGGAGAGGCTTTCCGTGAAAAAATCGAAGACCAGATCGAGGAAGCGGTCACCAAATATTTCGACGGCGGCTATTCCGGCCAGGTAACGGTCGAGAAGTCCGCGGGCGGTTTCGAGGCGGACTGCAAGGTCCATCTCGACAGCGGCGCCGTGCTGCATGCAGCCGGCAAGGCGCACGACCCCCAGGCCGCCTTCGAGGCAGCATTCGAACGCATCGCCAAGCGCCTGCGCCGCTACAAGCGCAAGCTGAAGGACCATCACCAGGGCAACGGACACGCCGATTTCGCCGAGGTCGCCTATTCGGTGATGGACCTGCCGCAGGAGGACGAGGGCGAGATTCCGGAAGACTACGCGCCGGCCATCGTCGCGGAAGCCAAGACCGAGGTCCGCACCATGGCGGTGGCCACGGCCGTCATGGCGCTCGACATGACCGACAAGCCGCTGATGCTGTTCCGCAACCCGGACAACAAGACGCTCAACATCGTCTATCGCCGCCCGGATGGCAATATCGGCTGGATCGACACAGCCGGCATCAAGGGCTGAACCCACGCAAGCGGGTGCCGTTCAGGCGCCCGCCCTCAAGCCGCAACCCAGGATACCAGGATATGGCCCTTGACGACCTGCTGAAACAGGAGGCGATCATCCCCGCCCTCAAGGCAAACTCCAAGAAGCAATTGCTGCAGGAGTTGGCCGCCAGAGCGGAGGCCGTGACGGGAATTCCCGAGCGCGAGATCTTCGAAGTGGTGCTCCAGCGCGAGCGCCTCGGCTCTACCGGTGTCGGCAACGGCATCGCCATACCCC
>NZ_CFHTCS010000056.1:0-17127 GCF_984369615.1 Martelella sp.
GTCCTTGGCCTCGGAAATCTCCAGTGCCTCCTCGACCGCGGCAAGCTGGGTGCGAAGCGCGGAAATCTGCTGGTTGAGCAGCGCGAGCTGACTTTGCGCCTTGGCCGTCAGCTGCCGCTCGGCCTCCAGGTCCTCGGAAAGCGAGGAAATGCGCGCATCGGCGGCATCGCTGGCGCCGGCCCCCTCACTCAGGAGAGCCTGCAGCCGCGACCGTTCGGCCTGGGCCGAGGCAAGCGAAGCCTGCAGCGCGGCGATCGTGTCGCTCGCATCCTGATTGTTGCTTTTCTCCAGCGCCAGAAGCTGAGTCAGCTCGGCGATCTGGCTGTTCAGCCGGTTCAACACCTCATCCTTGCCGGAAATTTCGCGCGTCAGGATGAACTGGCCGATCACGAAGACGGTCAGCAGGAACATGATTGCCAGCAGCAGCGTCGACAACGCGTCGACGAAACCGGGCCAGTAGTCGACGCTGCGGTTGGATCGGCGGTTGCGGGCAAGCGCCATGGCTACCGGTCCCCGAGCTTGTCGGTAAGGCGTTGCAGCGTGCGCCGCATCTCCTGCGATTCCTCATGCTGCGCCTCGATCCAGTCGCGCAGCATCTGCTGCTCGTTGCGCATGTTCTTGACGACGCCCTGGATGCCCTCGGCAAGCTGCGCCATGGCGGGAACGGAGCTTGCGCCCGCGCCGTTCGCCTCGGCAATGCGCCTCAGTTCCTCGGCAAGGATTTCGAACTGTTCGGACGAGCCGCTGGCAACGCCTTCAAGCGCCGGCGTCAGGTCCGAGGTGACGTCGGTCATGGTCGAGAGCCAGTTCTCCAGCTCCATGTAGAAACGGTTCTGGGCGCGTCCCGCCTGCAGGTCGAGGAAGCCGAGCACCAGCGAGCCGGAGAGGCCGAGCAGGGAGGAGGAAAACGCCGTGCCCATGCCCGACAGCGGACCGGCAAGCCCTTCCTTCAGGGCGTCCAGCACATCGGCGCTGTCGCCGGAATTCGGATCAAGACTCTGGATGATATCGCCGATGGAGCCGATCGTTCCAAGCAGGCCCCAGAAGGTTCCGAGCAATCCGAGGAAGACGAGCAGACCGACTAGATAGCGTGATGTATCGCGCTGTTCATCGAGCCGCGTGGCGATGGAATCGAGGATGGAGCGCAGGGAAGAGGTCGAAAGCGCCATGGTCTGGCGGCTGCCGATCAGGGCGCGCATCGGCGCAAGCAGCTTGGGGTCGCGACCGACTCGATCCGCACTTCCCGCAGCGCGGAAGGAATTGAGCCAGGTCACCTCCCGGCGAAGCGCCAGCACCTGCGAGAACACCATCAGCACGCCGATCAGCAGGACGCCGAGGATCAGGCCGTTCAGCCCGGGATTGGTCATGAAATAGGCGTGCGCCTGACGGTAGAGGATGGCGACGAGAAAGCCGACCAGAATCAGGAAGATGACCATGGTCCAGACGAAGGTCATCGGGCTCGACATCTTCTGGGCGTAGCCGCGCGGCTGGGATTGGCGGCGATCGTCCTGTTCGAGTTCGAAATCCGACATTGCGTCCTGTCCTCCGCTCATCGCTGGCAGCGGCCCGGCATTGCTGCACGGCCGAACGGGCCCGAAGCACGCCTCCGGTCCGGTATCAAAGCTCTATTCGAAAAAGCCGGCGATTTGAAGAGCGATGCGACGAAAACAGGTCTCGGTCCACCGGAAGCGCCGCGCCCTATTTTTCAAGCCGGCGCTGCAACTGGTCGTAAAGCGCAATCCGGATCATTTCGTTGCCGGCAACGACGCTGCCCGTTTCCAGGCATTGCTGCCCGCCCTTGCCGTCGGAAACGAAACCGCCCGCCTCGCGCACCAGGATCAGGCCGGCAGCCATGTCCCAGGCCGAAAGCCCCTCTTCCCAGTAGCCGTCCAGGCGACCGGCGGCCACATAGGCGAGATCGAGCGAGGCAGCGCCGAGACGGCGTATGCCGGCAACCTCGCCCATTACATGGCGAAGCTCCACCAGGAACTTGCCGTGCTGGCCGCGCCCGAGATGGGGAACGCCGCAGCCGATCACCGCATCGGCAAGATTGCGGCGTGCCGAGACGCGGATGCGCCGGTCGTTGCAGAACGCGCCGCCGCCCTTTTCGGCAACGTAGAGCTCGTCAAGGATCGGATTGAAGATCACGCCCGCAACCACTTCGCCGGAACGCTCCAGCGCGATGGAAACGGCGAACTGGGGGATGCCGTGCAGGAAATTGGTGGTGCCGTCGAGCGGGTCGACGATCCAACGGTGCTGGCCGTCGCTCCCGCTCTCCTCGCCGCCTTCCTCGCCGAGAAAGCCGTAGGTCGGGCGGGCGCGCAGGAGCTCCGTCCGGACGATCTTTTCGGCCTTCACGTCCGCCTGAGAGACGAAATCGGCGGGTCCCTTGATGGAGACCTGCAGGTTCTGCACCTCGCCGAAATCGCGGGTCAGCGACCGTCCCGCTTTGAGCGCGGCCTGAACCATGACATTGAGAAGGGCTGAACGGGCCATGACCGGAAATCCTCGTTTATTGCGCCGGCGCGGGATTACCCGCCGGCAAACAGGCTGTTGGCGGGTTCATGACCACAGAACGGTGCGGAATTCAAGGCCTGTCAGGCATTTGCCCGCGCCGCCGCCGCGCGGGAAACCGGCACGGACAGTATTTTCGTGCGGTTGCGCCCGGCATTCTTGGCCTGGTAGAGCGCGCGATCGGCATAATCGAACGCCTCTTCCAGCTTCGTCTCCCCCACCGTGAAGGCGGCGATCCCGGCACTGACGGTGACCGTGAAGGTCTCCCCCTCATGGGCGAAGACCAGTTTCTCGACGAGCGCGCGGATATGCTCGGCGATCCGATAGGCATCATCGACGGAGGTCGAGAGCAGAACCACGGCGATCTCTTCGCCGCCGAAACGGACCACGAAATCGGAACGGCGCATGCGGCTCGTCACGGTCGCCGCAACCCTTTGCAACACCTCATCGCCCCGGGCATGGCCGAAGCGGTCATTGACGGACTTGAAACGGTCTATGTCAAACAGGACGACGCAGCCATGCCGCTTGTCGGGCGAGACCGACTGGCCGAGGCTGCCTTCGAACTGCCCGAGCGCCCGACGATTGTAAAGCCCTGTCAGCGGGTCGCGCTCGGCGTTGAACTCCACGTCGCGCAGATAGTCGGCGTTGCGCTTGGTGGCCTCGAGCGCCGAGCCGAGAAGGACGATGCCGAGAATGTTCACGAGCGTCAACGTGAAGCCGATGCTCTCCATCAGCGTCAGCGCGGTGTGAAACTCGAGCATGAACAGCGAAAGCACCATCAAAGCGGCGAGGCAGCCAAGCAGCAGAAAACCGGCCGGCGTGCGCTTGTTGGGAAAAAGCCAGTTGAAGATGATTCCGGCGCCGGCCGCTATGATGATCCCGGCGACGCCCGCCGTCACGCCGTCGCCGCCGATCATGATCCGCGGCAGGACCGTGCAGGCGGCGACAAGGACCGCTCCGCCCGGGCCTGCGAAAGGCCCTGCGAGCGCAATGAACACGGCACGCGCATCGAAGATATAACCGGACTCGAGCACGATCGGGTTGGTCATTGCGGCCAGGGCGCCGCAGGCGAGAACGACAGCGCTAGCATAGTCCTCATACCATTTCCCGCTAAAGTGGCGCAGGACCAGGCCGTATCCCATAACGATCAGGGCGCCCAGTCCCAGGCTGCCAATCATCTGTCCGACAAAGCTAAGCTGCAACAAGCAGTCATTCCCCCACCAAGCCCGCCATCGGTACGGGACAGTCGCATTTCATGCTCTCCGAGTTTCTATAACGTACACGTTAATCGGCGAGGATAACATAGAAAACGAAATGAACTACGCCGCCTCGACCCGTATTAGTATCGCAACGCAATGGCCCGGGACCTGAGCCTTGCCCGCTCCAGGGCCTCCGGAGAAAGCGAGGCAAGCATGTCCTCCATCGCGTCATCCCGCAGACCGACCTTTCGCGCGCTGAGGTAGAAAACGGCGGCAGATTGTTCGTCGACGGGCGTGCCGATGCCGTTAAGATAAAGATAGGCAAGCCGGCTGGCGGCGGCTGGATTGCCCGCAAGCGCGGCGCGGTGCATCCATTCGGCCCCCTCGGCGATATCGCGCGGCATCTCGGTCCCGTTTATGAGATCGAGCGCGAGTTCAAGTTGGGCTGTGTCATGTTCGCCATTGGCCGCGCGGCGCAGCCAGTAGCGCCAGAGCGCGCGCTTTTCGGCAGGCAGGCCGTCAAGCGCGCGGTAGATCTGGGAGAGCGCATACTGCGCATCGGCGACGTCGGCCTCGGCCGCCTGTTCAAACCACGGCAGGGCAAGTTCCAACCCTTCGGCCCCCGGCGTTTCCTGCACAAGTAGGGTCGCATGGTTGAAGGCGGCAATCGGATCGCCAGCCTCCGCCGCCTGCCGGACAAGGTCCCGTCCCTTTCCGTGTTCGGCCTCGTCATCCGAGCCAAGCAGGTACATGCCGTAGCGGTTGAGGGCAAACGGAGCCTGGCTATCGGCGGCCATCCGGTACCAGTCGCCAGGTTCGCCCGCCCGGCCCTCCGCGATCAGCTTGCGCTCGACAAGCTCGGCAATCAGCGTTTCCGCCCGCGGATCACCGCGCCCGGCGCGCGCCATCGCCGCCTCATAGGCCGCATCGACGAGACCGCGCTGATAGGCGCCGTAGGCATCGTCCACCGGCCCGTCGTAAGGCGGCTGCGGCGGCGCGGGCGTCTCGTCCTCCATCGCCGGCGTCAATTGCGCGAATTCGAAATTGTAGGGGTCGGCCGGCCCGTCAGCCTCCATCCCGGGCGGCAACAGCGTTCCGCCGCGCCTCGGATCGCCGGCAGCGCCCGCGACCAGGTCCGCATCGGTCGCGAATTCCCGCGCCGAAATCGCGAGTGCGGCGCCGGGAACCGCCAATGCGAGGATCAGAGCGGCGAGCGTGATGCGGGTGCGGTCGGTCATGACCTCTTCAATAATCAAACCGTGGCGCTTTTTCGTCGAGCGCGGCGTTGATCTGGGCGACCATGCCGGCCGGCCCGCCGGGCGCGGCAAAGACGGCCTTGCCCACGGCGACGAATTCCGCCCAGGTCAGCGCGGCCTCGATCACGCTCGCCGGCTCGCTCCCCGCCATGACGATACAGGGGATTTCGACCATGGACGCCCACCATTCGCCAAGTTCCAGATTTTTCGGATGCGTCTGGGGATGCGTGTCGCCGTCCAGCTTGCCGAAGAAGACGTAGTCGGGGTTAAGTTCGCCAAGCTCGAGCGCATGATGCCGGTCCTTGGGCCCGCTGCCGCCGACGATCATGCGCGGCGAAAACCGATCCATGGCGTCGGCAAGGGCCTCGGTCCCGCCTTCGACATGGATGCCGTCGGCCTTCGCCCGCCCGGCCACGCGCGTATCCCCGGCGATGATGGCGGCGGCTTCATAGTTCTGAATCATCGGCACGATCAGCTCGGCGCGTTTCTGAAAGGCTTCCGCCGTCTCGCCATATTGCGGGAGAATGACCGAGGCCACGTCCCCGCCGCGCAGCGCATCGGCGATGGCCTTCTCCTGCGTCTTCATGTCGGCGATCTCGGGCGCGATCAGCACCAGCCGGCAACGATCCTGTTCCGTATCCATGTTCCTCTATCCCTTCGGCTGCGGCGGAGGCGGTTCGCCCCTCTCGCCATTTCCGGATAAATCCGTTAGAGCGGAGTTTCAACAGGTGCTTTGATTTCATGCTTCCCGATCCGATTTTTTATGCGGCCGCGATCCCCGCCGTTCTTCTCGTCGGCCTGACGAAAGGCGGCATGGGCGGCGCGCTGGCGCTGCTCGGCGTGCCGATCCTGACCTTCGTCGTCGAGCCGGCGACGGCAGCCGCGATCATGCTGCCGATCCTGATCGTCATGGACGCGGTCGCACTGTGGACGTGGCGACGCCATGGACACTGGCCGACCCTCAAGGCCCTTTTGCCCGGCGCCCTCATCGGCACGGTGCTCGGCTGGTACACCTTCTCGACCGTGCCCTTCGAGCTGACCCGCATGCTTGTCGGGCTTGCCACCGTCGCCTTCGCCGGGAAATACTTCTACGACCGCTGGAAGCCGGGCGAAAAGATCGAGAAGCCGCCCAAAGGCCAGCGCCCGGTTGCGGGCGCCTTCTGGGGCGCCATTGCCGGCTATACCAGCTTCATCTCGCATTCGGGCGGGCCGCCCTACCAGATCTACACGCTTCCGCTGAAGCTCGATCCGAAGTCCTACACGGGCGCCAGCGTCCGCTTCTTCGCCATCGTCAACGTGATCAAGCTCGGTCCCTATTACGCGCTCGGCGAACTGGGAGCGCCGAACCTTGCGGCATCGGCGAGCCTTCTGCCCTTCGCCATCGTCGCCACCATCGCCGGAGCCATGGTCGTCAAGCGCATGCGCATGGAGGTGTTCTATCCCTTCATGTACGCCATGGCCTTCCTCGCGGGGCTCAAGCTTGTACTCGACGGGTTTTGAGGGGGCATTGCGGCCGCTGCAAGAACGGCCGCGCCTTCTCTTATGCGGACTATTCGTCCTCGGGAGCCCGAATCATGCCGAGCGCGATCATGTAGGTATCGAGCACGGCCTCTTCCTCCATGCGCTCCTGCTCGTCCTTCTTGCGCAGGGCGATGATCTTGCGCAGGGCCTTGGTATCGAAGCCCGTTCCCTTGGCCTCGGCATAAACATCCTTGATATCGTCGGCGATCGTCTTCTTTTCTTCCTCGAGACGTTCGATGCGTTCGATGATCGAGCGCAGCTGATCGCGCGCAATGCCGTGTGCGTCGTCGGCCATGGTCAACTCCTTGTGCCGCTGAAAATTGTGTCGCTGAAAATGCGTGGGCTCCTGCCTGCCGAAAACCGCAGGCAAGGTCAAGTTCGTTCTTCGCCGCCGGCGTTCATTCCTTCGGCCTGTTGCTTTCGAACGCCGCCTTCTGCTCGTCGCTCGCCGCGCGCTGATGGAGCATCTTCCATTCCTCATACGGCATGCCGTAGATGATTTCGCGGGCGTCTTCCTTGGACAGCACGAGATCCCGCTCCTCGGCGGCCTCGCGATACCAGTTGGACAGACAATTGCGGCAGAAACCGGCAAGGTTCATCAGATCGATGTTCTGCACGTCGGTGCGTTCGCGCAGATGGGCGACGAGCCGGCGGAAGGCCGCGGCCTCCAGATCGCGTTGCTGCTCTTCGCTCGGTCGGGTCATCATCTCTGCCTCCTTTTCTTCCGCGTCATGCGCGCGAGGGAAAATGCCGGCGCGCATGCAGTGTCTCGTCTTGCGCGATATCCGCAAGGATGGGCGCGAGACGGTCCGCCCACAATGCGACACCGGCGTCATCGGCAATCAGGTCCTGACGGATCTCGATAAGCGCATGGGCGATGCCCTTGGACATGCAGTGCCGGTTCATCGTATCGCCCTTCAGGGCGCCGTCATAGGGCTCGTTGTCACCGACGATCACGCCCTCGATCGCCGCAAGCGCGGCAAGCAGCGGACGCGCGGCGCGCGGGTCGCCATCCCAGAGCACGCCCGCATGCCAGGGACGTGCCGTCTCTTTCCAGAAGGGCGTGAAGGAATGAAGCGAGATGACCAGCGGCGGCCTTCCGCAGGCCGCCTCCGCCTCCCCGATCGCCCGCTCGACCGCCTCGTGGTAGGGACGATGGAAAAGCGCAAGCCGCTTTTCCCGTTCTTCCGGGGCGAGCGGATGATTGCCGGGAATGATGGCCCCGTCTGATATCCGCATGATCAGCGTCGGGTCGTCCTCGCCGCGATTGGGATCAATCAGCAGGCGCGAAAAGGTCGACAGCACCGCCGGCGCCGAAAGCCGCGCGGCAAGCGCCCTGGTCAGGGCCTCGACACCGATATCATAGGCCACATGGCGGGCGAAAACGCTGCGCTGGAGGCCGAGAGCGCCATAGTCCCCGGGCACGTCCGCCATGGCATGATCAGCCAGCAGAACCAAACCCGTGTCATATTTACCCGCTATTCTCGCGTAGGCGTTGATCTTCGGCATGGATATCGGCTGCAGAATTAACAATAATGCGGGTGATGGCATAGAGTCGGCATATCGGCAAGCCGCAACCGCGCCATTTGCCTCGCCTGCGGCGGGGCTTTATGATAAAGGCTGCAAATCGATTGAATGCGCCTTCCGCACGGTGACGCAAAACGAGATCTGGCACATGCGACTGAAACCGAATCATTTCACCTTCGGCGCCTCGCCTCATGCACCCAAGAGCATGACGCGGCACCTGCCCCTCCTCGGCCTCTTTTTCGGCGGACTTTTCCTGGCAACGCTCTGGCCGAGCGACCAGGCCCGTGCCGAATTCAGGGTCTGCAACGACACCGCCAATCTCGTGGGCGTTGCGGTCGGCTATCGGGGTGAGGAAGGATGGATTTCGGAGGGATGGTGGCAACTCCCGGCCACCACCTGCGCAACCGTCGTGCCCGGCCCCTTGCAATCGCGCTATTACTATCTCTACGCCGAGGACGCGTCCGGCAGCGGACGTTGGACCGGTTACACCAACATGTGTGTCGCAGAAGAGGAGTTCGAGATTACCGGAGTCCAGGACTGTTTCACGCGGGGTTATCAGCAGATGGGATTTAGCGAATACGACACAGGGCGGGAGGAGAGCTGGACCGTTCAGCTTTCCTCAAGGCCCAGCACCCAAGAAAGTCAGAACTGATGAGACGAAACAGAAAAGTCAAAATCCTCGCCACGCTTGGCCCCGCCTCGTCTGAAGAAGAGCAGATCCAGAAACTCCACGAAGCCGGAGCAGACCTCTTCCGCATCAATATGAGCCATGCCAGCCATGACCTGATGCGCACGCTGATCAAGCGTATCCGCAATGTCGAGGCCCGCATCGGTCGGCCGATCGGCATTCTCTGCGACCTGCAGGGCCCGAAGCTGCGCGTCGGCAAGTTCCTCGACGGCAAGGTCGAACTCGAGATCGGCCAGACTTTCACCCTCGACGACAAGGATGAGCCCGGCAACGAGAAGCGCGTCTTCCTGCCGCATCCGGAGATCCTGCAGTCCGTCGAACCCGGCCACCGCCTGCTCATCGATGACGGCAAGCTGCAGCTGCGCGCGGAGAAATGCGACGGCAAGAGCATCGAATGCACGGTGATTGCCGGAACGATGATCTCCGACCGAAAGGGCGTTTCCCTTCCCGACACGCTCCTGGGCGTCGGCGCCCTGACGGACAAGGACCGCGCCGACCTTGACGCCGTTCTGGAAACCGGCGACGCCGACTGGGTGGCGCTTTCCTTCGTTCAGCGTCCCGACGATCTTGCCGAAGTGCGCAAGATCGCCCGCGGCCAGGTTGGCCTGATGTCGAAGATCGAGAAGCCGCAGGCAATCGAGCGCATCGAGGAAATCATCGAGATGAGCGATGCGCTGATGGTGGCCCGCGGCGACCTCGGCGTGGAAATGCCGCTGGAGACCGTTCCCGGCCTGCAGAAGAAGCTCATTCGCCTTTGCCGCTCCGCCGGCAAGCCGGTGGTCGTCGCCACGCAGATGCTGGAATCGATGATCAGTTCTCCGGTTCCCACCCGCGCGGAAGTCTCCGACGTTGCCACCGCCGTCTTCGAAGGCGCGGACGCCGTCATGCTGTCGGCCGAATCGGCTGCCGGGCAGTATCCGGTCGAAGCGGTCTCCACCATGGCCTCCGTCGCCCGCACCATCGAGCGCGAGCAGCTATACCCGCAGATACTCTACGCCCAGCGCCCGCAGCCGGAAGCGACCGGCGCCGACGCCATCTCGCTCGCCTCGCGCGAGATCGCCGAAACGCTGAAGCTGACGGCGATGGTCTGCTACACCGCGTCGGGCACGACCGGCCTGCGCGCCGCGCGCGAGCGGCCGAATGTGCCGATCATCGCGCTGTCGCCGGTGGTCAAGACCGCGCGCCGCCTTTCCGTCGTCTGGGGCCTGCACTGCGTGGTGGCCGACGAGCCGACCGATCTCGACACCATGGTCGACGGCGCCTGCCGCATCGTCGTGGACGAGGGCATCGGCAAGCCCGGCGACCGGATCATCATCTCCGCCGGCGTGCCGCTCGGCACCCCCGGCGCCACCAACATGCTGCGCATCGCCTATATCGGCATGGACGGCCGCTCCGGCGTCTGAACCCGCGCAAAGGTGAAGAACAAGGAAGGCCGGGCGTGAAAGCGCCCGGCCTTCAGCTTTTGGCCAAGGCCACCATTCCCTCACTCGTCATGCTCGGGCCTGTCCCGAGCATCTAAACACGCGTTGCCGCGACAAGCGTTTCGAATGAAAACAGGAGTGAATTGAGCCAGTTGCCAAGCAGATGCTCCGCTCATGCGGTGACGTGGTTAGATCCTCGGCACAAGGCCGAGGATGACGTCGGTAGAATGGATAGGTTTGTCAACAAACCGAAGGCCGCGTGCCAGAATGCCTGACCTTTCTGCAAGCTCCCTTCCGGCGCTTTATCGCAGGACAGTTCCTCTAGCCGGGCTTTGCAAATCAGATGATTAATTCCTAAGTGTGGAACAACGCTCATTTTCCGGAACAGGATTGTCCGATGACTGCATTTTCCATACTCGACCTCTGCCCCGTCGTTGAAGGCGGCACGATCTCGGAAGCGCTCGATGCGACGCGGCAGATGGCGCGGCAGGCCGAGGCCTCCGGCTTCACCCGTTTCTGGCTCGCCGAGCACCACGGCATGACCGGCATCGCCAGCGCGGCGACTTCTCTGGTCATTTCCGAGGCCGCGCGGGCCACCGAGACGCTGCGCGTCGGCTCCGGCGGCATCATGCTGCCCAATCATTCGCCGCTGGTGATCGCCGAGCAGTTCGGCACGCTGGAAGCGCTCTATCCGGGCCGCATCGATCTCGGCCTCGGCCGCGCGCCCGGCACGGACATGAACACCGCCCGCGCGCTGCGCCGCAATCTTGAGGCCGGCGCCCAGACCTTCCCCAATGACATCGTCGAACTGCAGAAGCTGATGGACGACCCGGAAGAGGGCCAGCGGCTGATCGCCAATCCCGGGGCCGGCGCCAAGGTGCCGCTCTATATTCTCGGCTCCTCGACCTACAGCGCGCATCTGGCGGCGGCCCTTGGCCTGCCTTACGCCTTTGCCTCGCATTTCGCGCCCGACATGCTGTTCGACGCGCTCCACATCTACCGCTCCAATTTCAAGCCCTCCGCCCAGTGCGGAAAGCCATACGTGATCGTCGGCGTGATGGGGGCGATGGCCGACACGGACGAGGAGGCCGACTACCACTTCACCTCCGCGCTTCAGAGCTTCGTGGCGCTGCGCCGCAATGCCCGCGGCAAGACGCCGAGACCGGTGAAAAGCATGGATGGCCTCTGGACCGAAATGGAGAAATTCTCGATCGAGCACACCTTCCAGTTCGCCGTCGTCGGCGGGCCGGAAAAGGCGAAGGCGAAGATGCAGGGCTTCATTGCCGACACCAGGGCCGACGAAGTGATCATTTCCGTGCCTGTGCATTCGGTCGAGGCGCGGCTGAAATCCGTCGCCCTGTTCGGTGAATTGCGGGAGAGCCTGGCCAGGGCTGCGGCCTGAAACAAAAAAGCCGCCGGCGCTTGCCCGGCGGCTTTTCCGCAGTTCCAGTCTTGAAGGCTCAGGCCGAGAGTCTGGCCATCACTTCGTCATCGACCTCGAAATTCGAATAGACGTTCTGGACGTCGTCATCATCTTCCAGGTTCTCGATCAGGCGCATCAGCGACGTGGCGCGCTCCTCGTCCACCGGGATGGTGTTCTGCGGCTTCCAGATGGCCTTGACGCTGTCGGCTTCGCCCAGCGTTTCCTGTAGCGCGGAGGAGACCTCGTTGATGTCCTCGAAGGCGCAGTAGATGGTGTGGCCGTCTTCGTCGGAAACCACGTCCTCAGCGCCCGCCTCGATGGCAGCTTCCATGATTGCGTCCGCGTCGCCGGCGTCCGGCTTGTAGACGATTTCGCCGACATGGTCGAAGGAGAAGGCAACCGAGCCGGTTTCGCCGAGCGCGCCGCCGGCCTTGGTGAAGATCGAACGGACATTCGACGCCGTGCGGTTGCGGTTATCCGAAAGCGCCTCGACGATGACGGCGACGCCGCCCGGTCCGTAGCCCTCGTAGCGCACTTCGTCATAGTTCTCGGCATCGCCGCCGGCGGCCTTTTTGATCGCGCGCTCGATATTGTCCTTCGGCATGGACTGCGCCTTGGCGTTCTGGATCGCCAGGCGCAGACGCGGGTTCATGTCCGGATCGGGCGCGCCCATCTTGGCGGCAACGGTGATCTCGCGCGCCAGCTTGGAGAACATTTTCGAACGCACCGCATCCTGCCGGCCCTTGCGATGCATGATGTTTTTGAACTGTGAATGGCCCGCCATGAGCTCCGCCCTGCCTTGATCTTATCAACGATGGAATGGGCGCCTTATAAGGGTGCAGGGCTTCTGGTTCAAGCCCAAGCGCGCTTGAGGGGCGAAGAGCGGCACGGTTCCGCAGAACCTACCACACGCCTTCAAGAAGGATGATTTTCGGCGGACTGGAGAGCGTCCTGAGCGAGACCGTCAGCGAGCGGCTGTCGGAATAGACGACCTCGAAGCCATCGCCCATCATCTCGGCGAAACTTCTCACGCGCGGGCCGGTGCGGTGCATCGGCAGAACGATCGAGGAATAAAGCCGCTCGATGACGTTGCGCATGCTCTCCGCCCCGAGCGTCAGCCCGCCGTCCACGGGCACCATGACCACATCAAGCCGGCCGATCTCCATGATATGGCTGTCGGTCAGTTCATGATGCAAATGGCCAAGGTGCCCGATGCACAGGCCCGCCACCTCGAAGATGAAGATGGAATTGCCGTCTTCCTCGAAACTACCCCAGGCGCGGATATCCGTGGCGACGTTGCGGATATAGGTATCGCCGACGACAAGATCGTGATCGGCGGCCTCGCCCGGCACGTCGCCCCAGCCGTGCAGCACCATGCCGATCTCCGGATCCGGCGTCAGCGTGAAATGGCTCTCATGCGCCTTGTTCATCGTCGCCACGTCCGGCGGACCGCCGGGGAGCAGGAAGCCGGAATAGTCGGTCGCGATCCTCACCCCCTCCGGCGTCTCGATCAGATAGGTGGAATGGCCTATAAAGGTGATCGTCACCTCCGGCGCCTCATAGGCAACGGGAACGAGGCTCGCGAACCTTACATCCGGCAGGCGTTCGGCAATCGCCTGGCACTGGCTGACCGGCGGGCGCGATTGCGCGGCCGCGCTCGCTGCCGCGAGCAACAGGACTGCAGGAACGAGCATCGCAAGGTAACGAAGCATGGCCATTCCCCTGTTTTTGAGGATGGCATCAGTGTGCGGGAGAACCGCGGAAAGGTCCACGTAAGGCCCTGGCAATGACGTTCACACATTCGTGAAGTCTTCGGGTCGCGCGCAGCTGCCGATGAGCGAGCGGCGCTCTTGCTTTATGGCAGGCCTTCCCCCATCTCGTTTGCCGAAACGAGGCGTGCGGAGAACGAGACAAGATGCGTGACAGGGTGCTGGCTTTGACGACATCCCGGCCGTGGGAAGCCTTTATCCTGACGGTCATCATCATCAATGCGATCACGCTCGGTTTCGAGACCTCCGAGACGGTGATGCAGAGCTTTGCCGGGCCGGCGCTGCTGTTTTTCGACCGGCTCGTGCTGGCCATCTTCGTCATCGAGATCGCCTTGCGCCTTTATGCCCACCGGCTGCGCTTCTTCCGCGACCCCTGGAGCCTCTTCGACCTGACGATCGTGGGGATCAGCCTTCTGCCCGCAAGCGGCCCGCTTCAGGTGCTGCGCGCGCTGCGCATCCTGCGCGCCTTGCGCCTTCTGTCGATGATCCCGTCACTGAGGCGCGTGATCGGCGGGCTCGTGGCCGCCCTTCCCGGCATGGGCTCGATCATCGTGCTGATGGCGCTGGTCTTCTACATCTTCGCCGTGATCGCCACGAAGCTTTACGGCGAGGCCTTTCCCGAATGGTTCGGCTCGCTCGGCGCATCGGTCTATTCGCTGTTCCAGATCATGACGCTGGAAAGCTGGTCGATGGGCATCGTCCGCCCGGTCATGGATGTCTATCCCAATGCCTGGCTGTTCTTCGTGCCCTTCATCCTCTCCACCGCCTTCACCGTGCTCAACCTCTTCATCGGCATCATCGTCTCGGCCATGCAGAAGGAGCACGAGCAGGAACTGCTGGAAGAAAACCGCCAGGCGCGGGAGCCGGAGATGCAGATGATCCTGTCGGAACTGAAGGCGCTTCGGCGGGAAGTGGCAGCGCTGAGGAAGACGCAGGAAACCGAGCGACGCTGAAACGCCTGCCTCGAAAGCGCGAGGCGGACCAGATAGCCGGCTCAGTTTGTTGACAAAGCCTCCCTGCTCTCCGCCGTCATGCTCGGCCTTGTGCCGAGCATCTAAGCACGCGTCTACTCGACAAGCGTCTCCCAGAAAACGGTCCAAATAAGATCCAATGGGAAACGCCAACGCCGCGCCGGCCGAGCCGTGGTTAGATCCTCGGCACAAGGCCGAGGATGACGTCCGTAATAAGGGTAGGCTTATCAGAACCTGTGCCGGCCTGACGGCCAGCGCTAAACCGTCGCGATGCCCAGATTCTTGCCGGTAAGCTTGGAAAGCTGCTGCAGGCGGCCTTCGACGCGTTCGCCGATGAAATCGGCATATTGGGCCGGCACCACCAGTTCGAGGTCCACATCACTCTCCTTGCCGGGCAGGAAGTCGAGAGCGCCGACGATCCCCGGCATCGAGGCGGAGAACAGGTAGGCGACGCGCAGGAGACCGCCGAGCAGCTTGGCGCGCTCGATCAGTTCCGGCGTCGCGATCGTGCCGAGACCGTTTGTGTGGTCGTCGTCGCGCAGGCCTTCGAAGCGATAATAATTCGCGAGCGCAATGAAGGCGCGACCGGGATGGGTGATGCCGTTGAGCGAGGAGTGCGCGATCACGTTCAGCGACTGCGGTCCGCGGAAATCGGGATGGGCGCGCCAGCTGATATCGGCCAGAAGACAGGCGGCCTGGCGGTAGCGCGCCTCTTCCGGCGTTTCCTCCACGCCGAAGCGGCGCAGCATCAGCCCGGTCCAGGCGGCAATTTCGGCTGCATGTTTGGGCGAGCGCGCGCGCAGAAGCGCAAGCTGACGGGCCGCGACCAGAAGCGGGTCCTGCTGTTGATCGTCGGCGCTGAGGAGCGAGTAGAGCAGCCCCTCGCGCACGCCTTGCGCGGAAAAACAGATCGATTTCGGCTCCATGATGCTCAGCACCTCGCGCATGGCGATGGCGCCAAAGGGGAGAAGCATGCGGCGGTTCTTGGAGACGGCCTGCCAGGCCTCGTCCTTCTGTTCCTCGTCCTCGCCGATCCGGTCGAGGAAGGACATCATGTCCTCGAAACCGATCTCGTAGCCCTGCATCATCGTCAGCGGATAGCCGGTCATCTCCATGTGCAGGCGGGCGATGTTACGCCAGGTGCCGCCGACGGCGTAAAAGGTGCGGCCGCGCCCCTTTTCGAGGAAGCCGACCTTCTTCACCTGCTTCTTCGCGAAATTGCGCGCCTTGGTCAGCGAGCCTTCGGAAAGTTCGGAAAGACGGATGCCGCCGAGCGGCAGGGTGATGCCGTCGCCATAGGTCTTGTCCTTGATGTCGATGAGCTCGAGCGAGCCGCCGCCAAGGTCGCCGGCAATCCCGTCGGGCTGGTAGAAACCGCTGATGATGCCGTAGGCGGAGTAGAGCGCCTCTTCCCGGCCGGTCAGAACGCGGATCTCGATGCCGAGAATTTCCTCGGCCGCGGCGATGAAGGCCGGGCCGTTCTCCGCCTCGCGGGCCGCAGCCGTCGCCAGCACGTGCATGGTGACGGAACGGGCCTGCACGGCAAGCGCCTTGAAGCGCTTGAGGGCCCTGAGCGCGCGCTCGCCCCCCTCCTCGTTCATCTTGCCGGTAGCGGCGATGCCGCGCCCGAGGCCGCAGAGAACCTTCTCGTTGAAAAGCACCGTCGGCGCGCGCGACAGGCCCTCATAGATAACGATACGAACCGAGTTGGACCCGATATCGACCACGGAGACAGGGTTGATGCCCGGAAGGCGCCCCTGTGCTTCTGATTCGACCATAAACTACCGGCTTATTTATTGTGGCCGGACAACAGCCCGGCGATGAGCTTCGGCGCACTTGATTTCAAGGCTTCACCGCGGCCCGAAAGGCTCGGATTGGTCATGAAGTACTCCTGCGCGTTGAACGGTTCCTCGCCCTCGCGCGGCTCCACACGTCGCGAGGTTCCGTCGGGCAGTATCTCGTAGCTCTGCTGGTTGTCAATGATATTGCCCAGCATGATCTGCGAAAGCACCTGCTCATGCACAGTCGGGTTGGTCAGCGGCACGATGGTCTCCACGCGCCGGTCAAGATTGCGCGGCATCAGGTCGGCGGAACCGACATAGACATGCGCGTTTTCCGAAGGCAGGCCGTGACCGTTGCCGAAGCAGTAGATGCGGGAATGTTCGAGGAAGCGGCCGACGATCGACTTGACGCGGATATTTTCCGAAAGCCCCGGCACTTGCGGGCGCAGGCAGCAGATGCCGCGCACCACGAGGTCGATCTGCACGCCCTCGCCGCTTGCCCGATAGAGCGCGTCGATGATCTTCGGGTCGACGAGCGAGTTCATCTTCATCCAGATCGCGCCCGGCAGGCCGTTCCTGACGTGCTCGATCTCCTCCTCGATGTGCTGGAGGATGCGCGGGCGCATGGTCTTTGGCGAAACGGCGAGCTTCATGTTCTGCTCGAGTTCGCCATAGCCGGTGATGAAGTTGAAGACCTCCGCCACGTCCTGGGCGATCTTCGGATCGCAGGTGAAGTAGGAAAGATCGGTGTAGATCTTCGCCGTGATCGGGTGGTAGTTGCCGGTGCCCATATGACAATAGGTCCTGAGATTGCCGTCCTCGCGACGCACCACCATGGAAAGCTTGGCATGGGTCTTCAGCTCGATGAAGCCGAAGACCACCTGCACGCCGGCGCGCTCAAGGTCGCGCGCCCAGCGGATATTGGCTTCCTCGTCGAATCGCGCCTTCAGCTCCACCAGCGCGGTGACCGACTTGCCGGCCTCCGCCGCGTCGATCAGCGCCCGCACGATCGGGCTGTCATTGGAGGTGCGGTAGAGCGTCTGCTTGATGGCGAGCA
>NZ_CFHTCS010000057.1:0-16765 GCF_984369615.1 Martelella sp.
CGCGGCTGATCGTCAAGCGCTGCCGCCCAGCCGGCAAGCACCGCGCCGCGCCGCTTCAGCGCCTCCTCCAGATCAGGCCCGGCAAAGGCCAGGAGCCGCTGCAGCCAGCGGCTGGCAACGGTCGGGGCGGAGCCCTGCCTCAACGCCCGCGAAAAGATCAGATGCGGCGCGCCTGCGGCCATCGTCAGGTCATGCGCCAGCTGGCCGACGCGTTTTTCCGGCGGCTCAAGCCCGATCTCGGCCTTCATGCCGCGCGACAGGAAGGGATTGTTCTTCGCCTGGGTCGGCCACACGCCTTCATTGAGCCCGCCGACGACGATGGTATCCACATCCTGCAGCCGCGCTTCGACCGCGCCGAAGATGAAGACGCGCGGATTGCCCATGGAGCGCGGCTTGACCGCTTCCGATGCCGTCAGCGCCGCCATGATATCGATCCATTGCGGCCCGTCGGCTTCGATCGGGGTTTCAGACCCCATGGTCTCGGAAAGCACGGTGGCAAGCCGCTCTCCCGCCTCCCCGGACCAGAGCGCGGACAAGTCCCCCGCCTCGTCCGCGGCGATCGCCTCCAATGTCCGTCCGGTGCGCTCCGCCCAGTTGGAAAGGGCAAGTGTCTCCGTCAGCGGCGGCTGGTCGGGACCGCGCGCGACATGGGTTTCAATCAGCGGCGCAAGCGCCGCATCGATCCTTGTCGCCAGATCGCGCGCCGCCTCGGCCGCATTCCTCGGCAGGGCCGTGCGCCAGTGCGGCGGATGGCGCTCGTCCTTCTGCTTTTCCTGCGCCTCATCGACAAAACCCGCGAGATGGCCGAGCGCGGCGGGTTTCGTCCCGCCGCGCAGCGCAATCAGCTCGAAGGCCGCACTTGCGGCGCGCATGTTCCGGGCCGAGAGGCCAAAACGCGCCAGCGGATGTTTGAGCAATGCCGCCAGCACGGCGGGGTCGCCAGGTTTCAGCGCCGCCTCCAGCATCAGCGTTGTCAGCGTGCCCTGGACGGTGGCCGAAAGCGGCGTGCCGGCGGAATCATCCGCTTCGATGGCAAAACGGTGCAATTCGGCGGCAACGCGGCGGGCAAGGCTGCGATCGGGCGTGATCAGCGCGGCGCGCGCCGGCCTCCCCTCTTCGCCAGGTCTTTCCAGCGCCAGCCGCAATGCGGCGGCGATCGCAAGCGCTTCCTGGCGCTCATTGCCCGCCTCCATCAGCGCGGCATCGGCGAAGGCCTCATCGATATCCTCTGCCGCAAGCGCGGCCCGCCAGCGCTCCCAACGGTCCGTCGCCTCCGCCGGGGCGAAAGCCGCCGCCAGAACGCGGTTGCGCATGGCGCGCGCGGGCTCCGCCTCCTCAAGCGTCGAAAACTCCTGACGAGAAAGCGCGAGGCGCTCCAGAAGCCGCGCCATTTCATATTGCGGGTGACTGCGGATCGAGGGGTCGGGCATGGAAGGATCGGCATCAGCCGCCGTCAGCGCCTGCCAATCTTCCTCGGCCATGTCGCAATCAAGGCCCGGCAGCGCCACCACGCCCTGCTGCAGGGCGGCAACGGCTGCGATCAGGTCGGCAATGGCGGGAACGGAACCGGTGGAACCGGCGATGATCACCGGCGCAACGCCGGTCATCGCGGCGATCCGTTCCGCTTCGCCGGCAAGCAGCGCATTGCGGCGGGCAATGGCCGAGGAGCGGCCAAGTTCCTCGAGCCGCCCCGGCCAGTAGAGCGCCGCGATCTTCAGGAATTCGGCGGTCAATTGCCACCAGACGGCGTAATTGTCTTCCGCAAGCGCAGCGAGCCGGTCCCAGCCGATCCGCTCCGTCTCCATCGCATCGATGAGTTCGGCAAGGTCGCGGGCGAGCCAGACAGCATCCGCAGGACTTGCGGGCGCGACCAGCGGCGAGCCGCCGTGAAGGCCTGCAAGCTCATCCGACAACCGGTTGCGCCAGGGCAGGATCAGGCCGGCAAGTTCCAGAAGCCGCGGCACGGGCTCGATCGGCGGCAGGCTTTCGGCCGCCTCCGGCAGGTTTTCCTCGAAGTAGTGCTCGTCCTCGTCGGTCTCTCCGAGCGCGCGGATTTCCGGCAGGATCGCCGCCTGCCCGCCAAGAAGGGCCGAAAATTCGCCGCGCAGCACGCGCACTGCGCGTCGTGTCGGCAGGAAGATCTTCACATCGGCAAGGGCGAGGGGGTCCTTCGGGTCATATCTGAAGGCCGGCGCCAAACGACCGGACAAAAGGCTCTCGGCAAGGCAGTGGAGAAACGGCACGCCCGGCGGTATCGTCCACAATCCGGCATTTTGCGCCGCCATTCCCGGCTCCCGTTCCCAAGCGATTCACTGACGGTTTTAGGGGCCAACGGGTGGTCGCGCAAGCGTCGGCGCAAAACGGAAAGACCTTAGCGAAACGCGAAGGCCAGTTCCGCAAGCCGGGCCTCAGGCCCGTCAAGCCGCACCCTTCGGCCCTCGCCTTCCTCGTTGAAGACAAACGTCAGCGCGTTTTTCGGCAACATGTCTCCGCCGCGCTCGGGCCACTCGATCAGGCTGATGCCGTCCTCAAGCGCCTCGTCGAAGCCGAGTTCGATCAGTTCGTCGGGATCGGAAAGCCGGTAGAGGTCGAAGTGGTAAAGAGGCGGCGCGGCCTCATAAAGCTGGACCAGGGTGAAGGTCGGGCTTGGCACCTCAAGCTCCGGCGCGTCCATCAGGGCGCGGATCAGGGCGCGGGCGAAAGTGGACTTGCCCATGCCGAGATCGCCGGAAAGGGCCAGACAGTCGCCGCGCCGCAGGAGCGGTGCCAGCGCCCTGGCCAGCGCGATGGTCGCGTCCTCGTCGGCAAGAAAGCGCTCCATCATTCCGCGGCGATGATTTCCGCGCCCCTGCCGGCGGCGGCATCGGGAATGCGGCAGGAAACGGTGGTGCCCGCGCCCGGCTCGCTGTCGATGAAGACGCGACCATTGTGCAGGGCAACGAAGCTCTCGACAATGGCAAGTCCAAGCCCGGCGCCGGCATATTGCGCCTGCCTGCCGCCGGATTCGAAGCGGGTGAACACGCTTTCCAGCGCGTCATCGGCAATGCCCGGGCCATTGTCGGTGACGGTGAAGACGAAATCGTCCTTCTCCCGCCAGCACGACAGCGCGATGATCGAGCCGCGCGGGGCATATTTGACGGCGTTGCCGAGAATTTTCAAGAGCACCTGCTTCAACCTCTGGAAGTCGGCGGTGATGTCCCCAAGCTTCGGCGGCGCGGTGATTTCCAGCGTCACCCCGCTTTCCTGCAGCCGGCTCGAAATATCATCGGCGACGGAATCGATCAGGTCGTCGATCGACATCCGGTCGAGTTCGAGCTGCAGGATGCCGGCATCGGCCGATTTCAGGTCGATCATGTCATTGACGATGGTCATCAGCACCGACGACGAATTGGCGATGTGATCGACATAATTGCTCTGGCGCGACGTCAGCGCGCCCGTTTCGGGCGCCTTCAGCAGTTCGGCAAAGCCCATGATCGAGGTCAGCGGCGTCCGCAGTTCGTGGGAGACGTGTTCGAGGAAGGCGTTCTTGAGCTCTTCCGCCTTGCGCAACGCGTCATTCTTTTCCGTCAGCGCGCGTTCCACCTTCACCGAGTCGGTCTTGTTGACGAATGTGAGCATGGTCTGCGCGTTCGGCAGCGGCGTCACCGCGTAGTCAAGCACCAGGCCGGAAGCGAGATCGAGCCGTCCCTGGCGCGAGACGCGCTCGTCATCGAAAGATGTGATCATCCGCGCGAACAGCTTCCAGCCGTCAGAGGCGCCGGGATCGTCCGCGCAGGTCTCGATCAGCGCGCGGATGTGGGTGCCCGGCGCTGCATCCCTGTCGGCAATGCGCCAGAGCGCCAGGAAGGCGGGGTTGGAGAGCTTCAGCCTGCCGTCCGGACCGAACACCGCCACCCCTTCGGAAAGATGATCGATGGTCTCGCCCTGCACCTTGACCAGCGTGTTGTAGCGCGTCTTCAACGCCACCTGCTCGGTATGGTTTTCGAACACCCAGGTCGTGCCGCCGCGCGGATGGGCGGAGGCGAACACGCTCAGCGTCTCGCCGCTCGGCAGATACCAGAGGTCACTATAGGGCTCGACGGCGCGGTAGACGGAGAGCGCCTTGTCCTTCCATTCACGCCACTGGTGCGGCTCCGGCAGCTTGCCGTCGGCGCGCAGGCGCTCGAACAGTTCGCCGTTGTCGGGATGGGACTCGAGAAAGCCCATGTCGAGCTTCCAGAGCTTTTCGAAGGCCTGGTTGTAGAAGGTCAGCCGGCGCGACGCATCGAAGATTGCCACCGCCGTGTTCAGGTGGTTGAGCGTATCGGCGTGGCTCTCAAGCGTCTGCTCCAGCGCGTTTTCGACGCTCTGCAACGCCGAAACGTCGCGCGCGATGCCGGCCGAGCCATCACCGCTCGCCACTTCGCTCAACTCATAGAAGGTTCGGTTGCCGCCAGTCACCACCGGCTGGCGGCCGTCGAAGCGCGCGCCGGCGCGCACCGCCTCGTCGAGTTTTTCCTGAACGGCCGCGCCCAGCAGCATGCGGTTTTCATGGAGCGTGCGTTCGCGCGTTTCCCCTTCCGCGGCCTCGACATAGGCGCGGTTCACCCAGGTGAGCGCGCCGTCTCCGTCGCGCTGCCAGCACGGCATGTCTATGGCGTCGAAGAGCGTCTCGAACCGGGCAAGCACCGCTTTCGTGTGCTTGTGCTCGACCCTCAGTTCGGCAAGCTCGGCGCGGATGCTTTCCAGCGCGCCGAAGCGCACATGGGCGCGCCCGCCGGTCGTGCCGCCGACGACCTCCAGCACATAGCCGTTCCTGGCTTCCGCCAGCATCTCGAATGCCTTGGCCTTGCGGCGCAACGCGGCGATCGCGGTTTCGATCTGCTTGCTGCTGCCCGGAGAGAGCCAGTCGGCAAAGGCGAGGAAGGCATGCTCGTCCTCCGGCGCTCCGGCCTCTTCCGGAAGGGCGCCGAGAAATTCCGGCGCAGCCTCCGGGCCCTCCCAGAAAACGATGCGGCGGTTACGCTCGGCGTTCAGCGCCTTCAGATTGGCGATGCGCTCGCGGTGGTTTTCGAGCTCGAGGGCAAGCCGCTGGTTCTCCGCTTCGGTGCGGCCGCGCAGGCGCATGAACCAGAGGGTAGAGAGAACGGTTGCCGCCAGGATGCCGCAAAAGGCCGAAAGCGCCATGACCTCTCGCGAGGAAAGCACGGGCGCCGCCTCTGGCGACTGGGCGAAGGCGTGTGCGGCGGTGAGCGAAAGCGCCGTGCCGGCTGCAAGCCATCGCGCGATTGCGCGTTTGCCGCGCCCTGCACGATACATCCGGCCCTCGTTGCTTTTGCCGCACCGCTCCATTCGTCTCTTCCGCATCTGTCTTTCGGCGGGGCCGCGCTGCCGCAAAGCGCGAAGGCCGCCTTCAAGAGGCCATTCACATCTGATGAAGATCCGGCCATCGCCGGACCGAATCGCCCCTCTCAAAACATAGACGCTTGGGGAATCCGCGAAAAGAGTCCGACGGAAATATTCGCCCGGCGCCCGCCTCAAAGGGGAGCGCCAAGATTAATGCAATCATGCTTTCGGAAGTGTTAAAGCGGAGCCGACGGCCCTATGCCGGGGCGGCAATGGCCGGAGCGGCGCGCTCGCGGACCGTCAGGTGAATGGCTGCGGAGAGGATGCCGAGCGCGATCGCTGAATACCAGATCACATCGTAATTGCCGTAGCGGTCGAACCAGGCGCCGCCGAGCCAGACGCCGGCGAACCCGCCGAGCTGGTGGCTCAAAAACACGAAGCCGAACAGCGTGCCCATGGCGCGCGGGCCGAACATGACGACGATCAGCGCGCTGGTCAGCGGCACGGTCGACAACCAGAGCACGCCCATGACGAGGCCGAAGACCAGCACGCTAACCGGCGTCAGCGGCAGCCAGATAAAGACGAGGATGACCACGGCGCGCAAAGCATAGATGGCGGCCAGGACATGCGGCTTGGCGAAGAAATTGCCGAGGCGCGCGGCAATCAGCGTGCCGAAAATATTGGCGAAGCCGGCAAGCGCCAGCGCCTTCAGACCGAGCGCACGCAGTTCGGGAGCGGAAAGCGTCGTGCCGGTGCAGAAATTCTGAACATAATTCGGCAGATGCGCGGTAATGAAGGCGAGGTGGAAGCCGCAGACGAAGAAGCCGGCAGCCAGCATCACGAAGCTGCCATGGCCGAAGGCGGCGCGGATGGTCTGCGGCAGGTCGATCTCGCTCTCGGCGGCAGCGCCCTTGTTTTTCACATGCAAAAACGGGATGGCGAGCGCCATCGGCGCCAGCAGCGCGGTGATGATCAGAAGCGTCGTCTGCCAGTCGAACCGGCTGATCAGGAATGCCGTCAGAAGCGGCAGCACCGCCTGGCCGGCGGAGCCCATGGCGGAGGCCACCCCGAGGTAGAACCCACGCTTTTCGGCAGGCGCGGCGCGCCCGACCACGGCCAGGACCGTGCCGAAGGCCGTGCCCGAAACGCCCATGCCCACGAGAACGCCGGCCCCCATATGCTGGGCGAAGGGGGAGACGCCGAAAACGCAGATGACCATGCCGAGCACGTAGCAGGCAAAGCCGAGCCAGAGCGCGCGCCGGTCGCCGAACTTGTCGGCGAGCATGCCGAAAAACGGCTGCGCCAGCCCCCAGACGAGGTTCTGGATGGCAATCGACAGAGAGAATATCTCGATCCGGCCGGCGAAAAGATCATCCGACAGCGGCAGGACCACGCCGCCGAAAACCGAGCGAACGCCGAAGGACAGGGCCAGCACCAGCCCGCCCGCCAACATGATGATCAGCATGTCGCGGTCGATGCCGCTGGTCCTGGCCTGTTGCATGATATCTTTCCCGAAATATCCCTTGCGCCAGAATTAGCAGGGATCAGGAAAGATGAATATCCAATATCTCTGATTTCAGACGTCAGCGTTCTTGATGTCAGAGCCTCGCCTCGGGCTTCCGCAGTCAAGTCCCGTCTCGACCGCCGCGCGAGACCTGCATAAACAATTGATATTCATTAATTTTCGATCGGACCGCCTGGCATCCGGATTTGCAATTGGTCGCAAAACAGGCCATAGCAGGCAGCAAGATGGGAACGGCGCGGCCCCGACGGCGTCGCCTCAGCCGAAGCGTATTGGCCAGGGAACCATGATAAAGACAGTCATTTTCGACTTTGACGGCGTGATTGCCGACAGCGAGATCATCGCGCTTGCCGAGCTTCAGGTATCGCTTGCCCAATACGGGGTCGCGGTCGACTGGGATATGCTGGTCGAGGAATTCCTGGGCTCTTCGGTCAGGCAGATCATCGCTTACGTGGAGGGACAGACCGGCAGGGCGGTCGATCCCGATTTCCAGGAGGCGTGGTATGCGCGGCTGTTTGACCGCTATCGCCGCGAGTTGAAGCCGATGGCCGGCGCTGAAGCCATGCTTGACCGGCTGGAGGCGGCCGGTATCGACTACTGCATCGCCTCCGGCGGGTCCTACAAGAGGCTCGGCGTCGCGCTTCAGGCGATCGGTTTTGCCCAACGCTTCGAAGGCCGGGCCTTCAGCGCCGAATCGGTAGAACACGGCAAGCCGGCGCCCGATCTTTTCCTTTACGCTGCCGAAAAACGCGGCGCCCTGCCGAAGGAGTGCGTGGTGCTGGAAGACGCCATCGCCGGCGTGACCGGCGCGGGACGCGCCGGCATGCGCGTTTTCGGGTTTATCGGCGGCAGCCATCTTGAGGGCGTCAGGCCGCTTCATGCCGAACGGCTTCGGGCCGCGGGCGCCGACACCGTGCTCACGGCGCTTTCCGATTTCGGGATGCTAGCCCTTGACGCCGGTCGAGACCGGTTGACACCGGGCTGAAAGCCCGACAGAATCCCGTCCATTCCGAGGGGAGCATCCTGCGATGCTGAGATGGCAACGGGCCGGACCCTTGAACCTGATCCGGGTCATTCCGGCGTAGGAACGGAAAAATCGGCTATTCCCCTTTGTTTTCGCTTCCGCGCCGGTCTCCGCAATGCCATGGAGGTCGTCATATGTCGTTGGAATTTCGCCGCAGCCGCCTTTTGCAGGCTGGTGAGACGCAGCCATGAGAACGGTCGACTATCGCCTGAACGCCCTGGTCGATGCCGGGCTGGTCGAGACCGCGCCGCTTGCCGAACTGGCGCGGCATGCCGCCGAAAACGGCGCGACCTTGATCCAGTATCGCGACAAATACGCCAAGACCCGCCAGATGATCGAACGGGCCGTGGAAATCCGCAAGGCGCTTGAGCCGACCGGCGTTCCGCTCGTGGTCAATGACCGGGTCGACGTCGCGCTCGCGGCAGAAGCCGCCGGCGTCCACCTCGGCGCAGACGACATGGATCCCGAGACCGCGCGACGGCTGCTCGGGCCGGACGCCATCATCGGCCTGACCGTCAAGAATGCGTCCGATGGCGCGCGGGCGGCAGCGGCCCCGGTCGACTATGCCTGTATCGGCGGCGTGTTTCATACGCTCTCCAAGATCAACTCCGACCCGCCGGTGGGCGTCGAGGGGTTTCGCGCGCTGCGCCGCGGCCTGAAGAACGCGAGGCCGGACCTGCCGGTCGGCGCGATCGCCGGCATCAAGCTCGAACATGTGCCCGAACTGATCGCCGACGGGGCCGACGGCATCGCCGTGATCTCGGCAATCTTCCATGCGCCCGACGTGACGAAGGCGACCCGCGACTTCCGCCGGGCCGTCGACGCGGCGCTCGCGATCCGGGCGCGATGACATCGGCGGCAATCGAGCGCGTGGCCGGCCGCCTTGCGGACAGGCTTCAGACGACGCTTTCGATGATGGCGGGCGTCGTTCTGGCGCTGATGCTCGCGCTCGTCCTCCTCAGCGTCGTGCTCCGCTATGTCTTCCGGACCGGGCTGATCGGCACCGAGGATCTCGGCATCTGGCTGAATGTGGCGCTGGTCTTTCTTGCCGCGCCGCTTGCCATGACCGGCCCGCTCGCCATGCGGCTTGAACTCCCCTTTTCAAGGCGGGCGGAATTGCCCGCCCGCATCATCGCCGATGCCGTCAGCCTCATCGCTGCCCTTGTCCTCGCCCTTGGCAGCGCTCGCGTCGCAACGCTGATCGGCGGCACCTCGCCGACCCTCGGCCTGCCCGAATGGGTGCGCTTTGCCGTCACCGGCGCGGGCGGCGCGCTGATCGCCGCGACCCTTGCCCTCAGGCGCATCAGCGAACGGCGGTTCCTGTCGCTTGCGGTTTCTGTCGGTCTGGCCGGCCTCATCTCCCTCGCATGCCTGCGTTTCAATCTGGCAACGGCCGTTCCGCCGAGTGCCGCGATTGCGCTTTTCGCCGCCATCGGTCTGATCGCGGCTGCCCCGCTTGCCCATGCCTTCCTCGCCGCGGCCCTTTTCGCCATGCCCTTCGGCGGCAATCTGGCGCCGGAAACGATGGTGACGACAGCGGTTTCCGGCATGTCGCATTTCCTGCTTCTGGCGATCCCCTTCTTCCTCTTGACGGGGGCGGCCCTTTCGGCCTCCGGCGCGGCCGCGCATCTCGTCGCCTTCGCCGCATCGCTTGTCGGCCACCGGCGCGGCGGGCTGGCGCAGACGGTGCTCGCCACCGGCGCGCTATTTTCCGGCGCGTCCGGTTCGTCGGTTGCCAATGCGGTGTTTTCAGCCACCACCTTTCAGCCCGAACTGGTGCGTCACGGCTACCCGCCGGCCCGCGCAGGGGCGATCATCGCCGCCTCCTCGGTGCTCGACAATGTGATCCCGCCGTCAATCGCCTTTCTCATTCTTGCGGCCGCGACCGATCTCTCGGTCGGCAAGCTGCTTGTCGGCGGGCTCGCCGCCGGCCTTGTCATGGCGGCGAGCCTTGCCGTCGCCATTCACCTGACGACGCGCGACCGGCCGGGCGGCACGCGCGCGACCCCGGCTGCGCGTAAGCAGGCCTTCCTCGCTGCCGTCCCGGCTTTCGGGCTCGGCGTCATCGTCGTCTTCGGCATCCGCATCGGCATCGTCACCACCACGGAAGCGGCCGCGCTTGCCGCCGCCTATACGCTTGCGCTTGCTGCCTTCTCGAAAACGCGCCTCATGACGCTACTCTCGGTGTTCCGGCAGTCGGCCACGGAAGCCGCCGCCATCGGTCTCCTGATCGGCGCGGCCGGGCCGTTTGCCTTCCAGCTTGCCGTCGACGGGGTCGCCGGCATGCTGTCTTCGGCCGCCGGCGTGCTTGGCGGTTCGCCCGCAGCGATCCTCGCCTTTTGCGTGGCTGTGCTGCTTCTCGCCGGCCTCTTTCTCGATATCGGAGCGGCGATCCTGCTTTTCGGCCCGCTTTTGCTGCCGCTTGCCACAGATGCCGGGCTTAACCCGATCGCCTTCGGCGTCATCAGCGTCACCACGCTGATGATCGGCGGACTGACGCCGCCCGTCGGCATGCTGGTGCTGGTGGTCGGCGGCGTCGCCAAAATTCCGGCAGCATCGCTGTTTCGCGCGACGCTGCCCTATCTGGCCGCACTGCTTGCGGCAGTCGCGCTCTTCTGCGCTTTCACCCTTCTGATCTGAGAGGAAACATCATGAGAACCCTCAATCGCCGCACCCTTCTGAAGGCCGGAACGCTGGCCGTCCTTTCGACCCCCTATCTCGCCCGCCCCGCCATCGCCCAGACCACGATAACGGTCGCTTCGCTGCTCGGAGAGGACAAGCCGGAGACCAAGATCTGGCGCTTCCTTGCCGAGAAGGCCGAGGAACGACTTCCCGGGCGCTTCCGCTTCAATATCGTCACCAATGGCGCGCTCGGCGGCGAAAAACAGGTGGCCGACGGCATCCGTCTCGGCGCGGTGCAGGCGAGCCTGTCGACCGTTTCGGCACTTTCCGCCTGGGTGCCGGAGCTGCAGCTTCTCGACCTGCCCTTCCTGTTCCGCAGTCCGGAGCACCTCCGGCGCGTGGTCACAGGGCCGGTCGGCGACAATCTGAGGGAGCGGCTCGCGGACGAGCGCTTCATCGTCGGCGGTTTCATCGATTACGGCGCCCGCCACCTCCTGACCAGGACGCCGGTGACACGGCCGGAGCAACTCGAGGGCGTCACCATCCGCGTTATCAACAGTCCGCTTCATACCGGGCTCTGGAGCGCCTTCGGGGCGGTGCCCGTCGGCATCCCGATCACCGAGACCTATAACGCGCTTTCAACCGGCGTTGCCGATGCGATGGACCTGACCAAATCCGCCTATGCCGGTTTCAAGCTCTACGAAGTCGTGCCGTGCCTGACGGAGACCGGGCACATCCGCGCCTCCGGCGTGATCTATTTCTCTGAAGGCCTCTGGAACGGCCTTGATCCCGAAACGCAAGGCCTGCTGATGGAGATATCGGCAGAGGCCGCTCTTTATTTCAACGCGCTGATCGTGGAGGACGAAACGGCTGCGATGCAAACGGCGCGCGAGAACGGCGGCGAAGTGTTCCAGCCCGAGGACATGGACGCCTGGCGGGCCGGCGCCAGAGGCGTATGGGCCGAGTTCGCGCCGGCCGTCGGCGGCATGGAGCGGATCGAGATGATCGAAAACGGCTGATCCCCAGCCCGATGCGCGGCGACCTACCGCAAATTTCCAGTTAAGGCTTGCGAGCGGGACCGAATTGGTAAAAGTTTACCCCGACATTCGATTGCGGGGCACGGGAACATGGTAACATTGCGGGAAATTGCGAAGGCGGTCGGCGTTTCGGCCGGCACGGTGTCGCGCGTCCTCAATTACGATCCGACGCTCTCCGTCTCCGAGGTCAAGCGCAAGGCGATCATCGAGACGGCCGAGGCGCTGAACTACGCGACGCCGCGTAACAGGCTGCGCGCAAAAACGGGTCCGGTGCGCGCGCCGCGGCGCAAACAGGCGATGCCGCGCATGGCCACGGTGCATTTCCTCGCGCGCGACGAGGAACTGATCGACCCCTATTATATCGGCGTCCGGCTCGGCATCGAGCGTCGCTGCCAGACCTATGGCACAGAGATCGTCAAGGTGTTTCACGACGATCTGGAGGCGGAAGCGGCAACGCTGCAGGCGATGGCCGGGGTGATCGCGATCGGCAAGCACCGCCCGCACGAGATCGCCTTACTGGAAGAGAACAGCCGACATCTCGTCTTCGCCGATTTCGTGCCGGAGGAGGAGCGATTCGACTGTGTTTCCAGCGACCTGGCCAAGGCGACGCGCACCATTCTCGACGGGCTCCACGCCGCCGGCTACCGCCGGATCGCCTTTATCGGCGCGGAAGACCGCATCAGCCGCAAGGGCAGTCCCTACAGCGAGACACGCTGCCACGCCTATGTCGAGTGGCAGAAGGAACATGGCGGATTCGACCCGGCGCTGATCGCGCTCAACGACGATTGCAACAACGGCCAGAACCTGCGCCTCGAAGTCGGGTACGAAAACGCCCGCAGCCTGCTCGCGCATGCCGAGCGGCCCGATGTGATCATGACGGCGAACGACAATATCGCCATCGGCACCTGCCGCGCGCTTCAGGAAGCGGGGCTTTCGATCCCGGGCGATATCGCCGTCGCCTCCTTCAACGATATCCCCGTGGCGCAGTTCCTGACGCCGCCGCTCTCGACCATGAAAATCCCGGGCGAAGCCATCGGCGAATGCGCCGTGGACCTTCTTGTCGAACGCATCAACGGCCGCGAATACGCCAAGCACGTCGTCATCCCCACAGACATGGTCTGGCGCGACAGCTGCCGACGCCCGCCATCGCAATAAAAATTTTTACCTATTTTTTTACTAAATTTTTTATTGCGAATATGCCGGTTTTGACGTTAGCTTTTTGACGGGCGGCAAGGAGAGCGCCGCCAGCGATCGTCCAAACGGGAGGAAACCAATGGATACCGTGCTGAAGCGGATTACGGGTGCGGCCCTTGCCGGCACCTGCGTCATGAGTGCATCGGCGGCCTTTGCCGGCGAGATCACGATCTGGTGCTGGGACCCGAATTTCAATGTCGCCATCATGAAGGAAGCGGGCGAGATCTATTCGAAGACCCATCCCGACACGACCTTCAATGTCGTCGACTTCGCCAAGCTCGACGTCGAGCAGAAGCTGCAGACCGCGCTTGCCTCGGGCACGACCAATGCGCTGCCGGACATCGTGCTGATCGAGGATTACGGCGCGCAGAAATACCTCCAGTCCTTCCCCGGCTCCTTCGCGCCGATGGATGACGTCGTCGACTATTCCAAGTTCGCGCCCTACAAGGTCGAGCTCATGACGCTTGACGGCAAGGTCTACGGCATGCCGTTCGATTCGGGCGTCACCGGACTTTACTACCGCAGCGACTATCTCGAGGAAGCCGGCTTTACTGCCGACGACATGGACGGCATTACCTGGGATCGGTTCATCGAGATCGGCAAGCAGGTCGAGGAGAAGACCGGCCACAAGATGACCTCGATCGACCTCAATGACGGCGGCATGACCCGCATCATGATGCAGTCGGCAGGCGAGTGGTATTTCGATGAGAACGGCGATCTCGACGTCGTCGACAACAAGGCGCTCAAGGCCGCGCTTGAGACCCAGGCCAAGATGGCCAACGAGGGCATCCTCTATCCGGCAACCGGCTGGGCCAACTACGTCAACGCCTTTACCTCCGGCAACACCGCATCCGTGATCACCGGCGTCTGGATCACCGGCACGATCAAGGCCCAGGAAGCGCAGTCCGGCAAATGGCGCGTGGCGCCGATCCCCTCGCTCGACGGGGTCGAGGGCGCTTCGCACGCCTCCAATCTCGGCGGATCGAGCTGGTATGTGCTCTCCTCCTCCGACGTGAAGGACGAGGCGATAGACTTCCTCAACGAAATTTACGCCAAGGATGTCGATTTCTACCAGAAGATCCTGACCGAGCGCGGCGCCGTCGGCTCGCTTCTGGCCGCCCGCGAGGGACCGGCCTATCAGGAGGCCGACCCGTTCTTCGGCGGCGAGGAAGTCTGGCAGCAGTTCTCGGACTGGCTGAACCAGATCCCGCCGGTCGACTACGGCATCTTCACCAATGAGCTCGACACGGCCGTAACCGCGAACCTGCGTTCGCTTGTCGACGGCAAGCCGGTCGACGAGGTGCTCAAGGCGATCGAGCAGCAGGCGAAGTACCAGATCCAGTAACAGAAGCCAGATGCGCGCGGCGGGCGACATGTCGTCCGCCCGGCAGGCTTTGCGGCGGGCGGAACCCCGTCCGCCGATGATTTGGCGATTTTCCCCCAATGTCGCATGCGGCGCGAGGTCAAAAAATGGTGACTGCCAGACCGGGCAATCTGAGGCGGTTTTACGATGTGAACGGATGGGCCTTCGTTGCCCCCGCCCTCATCCTGATCGGTACCTTCATGTTCTACCCGATCATCCGCTCGCTGGTGCTCTCGTTCTATTCGGGACGGGGCATGATGATGAAGTTCGTCGGCTTCGGGAATATCGAGCGCCTGTTCAATGACCCGGTGTTCCTGCAGGCGCTGACCAACACGCTGACCTTCCTGATCATCCAGGTGCCGGTGATGATCATGCTGGCGCTGATCCTGGCAAGCGCGCTCAACAGTCCGAAGCTGAAATTCCGCGGCCTGTTCCGCACCGCGATCTTCCTGCCCTGCGTCTCCTCGCTGGTGGCCTATTCGATCCTCTTCAAGAGCATGTTCGCCACCGACGGCATCATCAACTCGACGCTGCAGACGCTCGGGATCATCGACATCCCGATCCCGTGGTTCACCGATCCCTTCTGGGCCAAGCTGCTGATCATCCTGGCGATCACCTGGCGCTGGACCGGCTACAACATGATCTTCTACCTGGCCGCGCTGCAGAACATCGACAAGTCGATCTACGAGGCCGCCCGCGTCGATGGCGTGCCGAAATGGCGGCAGTTCCTGCACCTGACGATCCCGATGCTGAAGCCGGTGATCCTGTTTACCACCATTACCTCGACCATCGGCACGCTGCAGCTCTTCGACGAGGTTTATAATCTGACCGAGGGCACTGGCGGACCGGCGAATTCGACGCTGACGCTCTCGCTCTACATCTACAACTTGACCTTCCGCTTCACGCCCAATTTCGGCTATGCCGCGACGGTCTCCTACGTCATCGTCGTCATTGTCGCCATCCTGTCCTTCCTGCAGTTTTATGCCGCGAGGGAACGCAAATGATGCCGCGCTATACAAACCGCTACCTCTCCTCCGCCTTGCTCTACGGCGCGCTCGGGCTTGCGGCCTTCATCTCCGTCTTTCCCTTCATCTGGATGGTGATCTCGGCAACCAACACCACGGCCGATATCGTCACCGGCAAGGCCTCCTTCGGCGCGGCCTTCCTCGACAATCTGAAGATGTTCTTCACCCAGGTGGATGTGCCGCTGATCATGTGGAACTCGGTGAAGATCGCGATCGCCGGCACGTTTCTGACGCTTCTGGTCTCCTCGCTTGCCGGTTACGGTTTCGAGATCTTTCGTTCAAAATTCCGCGACCGGATCTACACGCTCGTGCTCCTGACGCTGATGATCCCCTTTGCCGCGATCATGATCCCGCTGTTCATGCTGATGGCCAAGGCGGGGCTGATCGACACCCATATCGCCATCATCCTGCCGACCATCGCCTGGGCCTTCGTCATCTTCTATTTCCGGCAGGCAACCAAGGCTTTCCCGTCAGAATTGCGCGACGCGGCCAAGGTCGACGGGCTGAAGGAATGGCAGATTTTCTTCTACATCTATTTTCCGGTGATGCGGTCGACCTATGCGGCGGCCTTCGTCATCGTCTTCATGCTCAACTGGAACAATTATCTGTGGCCGCTGATCGTGCTGCAGTCGAACGAGACCAAGACGATCACCCTCGTCGTCTCGTCGCTGGCATCAGCCTACTACCCCGATTACGGCACGGTGATGATCGGAACGATCCTTGCCACGCTTCCCACCCTCTTCATCTTCTTCGCCATGCAGCGCCAGTTCGTCCAGGGCATGCTTGGCTCGGTCAAATAGGTCATGACGATGCGCACATTCGAGAAATTCAACAGCGACTGGGTTTTCACCGAAGGCTTTGACGAAAGCTGGACCGGCGCCCTGCAGGACGGCGAAGCTGTGATGCTGCCGCACGCCGCCGTGGAACTGCCGTTCAACTATTTCGACGAGAACAGCTACCAGAAACCGTTCACCTATCAGAAGATCATCGCCAGCGATCCCGCTTTCGAAGGCAAGTCCGTCTCGCTCGTCTTCGACGCGGCAATGGCCGACAGCGTGGTCTGGCTGAACGGTGAAAAACTCTGTGTCCACAAGGACGGCTATACGCCCTTCGAAGTCGATCTGACCGGGCGTCTGAAAGACGGCGACAACCTGTTGACGGTGAAGATCGACGGGTCGGAAAATCCGGAGATCCCGCCCTTCGGCTATATGATCGACTACCTCACTTTTTGCGGAATATACCGCGATGTCTGGTTGAAGGTGACGACGCCGACGGCGATCGACAACGTCAAGGTCGAGACGCCCGATGCGCTTGCCCCGCAAAAATGCGTGCAGGCGGATGTTCACCTGACAGGGCCGGTTGCGGAGGCCGCGACGCTGAAGGCTACGCTTTATGACGCCGAGGGCCACAGCCTTGCCACGACCGAGATCGCGGTCAGCGGCGACAAGGCCTCGTTCGAGATCGACGGGCTGGAAGATATCCGGCTCTGGGACATTCACGATCCGGCGCTCTACACGCTCTCTGTCACCCTTGAGACGAAAGCGGGCAGCGACACGGTTGCCGCCCGCTTCGGCTTCCGCACCGTCGCCTTTGCCACGGACGGCTTCCATCTCAATGGAAGGCCGCTGAAGCTCAGGGGCCTCAACCGCCACC
>NZ_CFHTCS010000058.1:0-16741 GCF_984369615.1 Martelella sp.
TGATGCTCCATCCTACTCAAGAGTTGGAGCCTCCGGCAAACCCGGGGCGGTTCACTTACCGGCATTGTTGGCACCGGACCACTGCCCGTGCTGGGCCATGGTGCTCCAGTCCTGCTCGGCATTCTCCAAGGCAAGCCCGAGGTCGTCCACGATGGAACCGGCCTGATCGCCGGTAACGTTCACCTTGTTGCGGAACTTCTGGGGGCGGAGAACACCGGCAGCCTCCATGGCTTGCGTGGGGTTCTGGGTCACGTTCGCTTTGGCGCTGGCTACGCTGTCCTCTATGGCCTTGAGGTTCGCCTCGAATAGGGCGTCCTCGGGGCTGAGACCGCCACCTGTGGCCTCTTCGATTGCCCGGAGGTTCAAGCCATCAAGGTCAGCGGCTTCAAGGTTTGGTGTGGCGGTGGTGGCGGTAATGGGGACATTCTCAGCCGGGGCGGTCTCCTGTGCGATCTTAGCCTCAAGCTCCCCCACAGCCCGCTTTGCGTTCCGCGTATCTCCAGCCTTGAGGTACTTCCAAATGCGAAGAGAGCCGGTGAAGGTGCCGATGATGGCCGCATCCATGCCGATGCTCTCCATGGCAGTCTTCAAGCGGCCCATTGCAGCGCTGTCGTTGGGGTCAGCCGCAAGCCAAGCCGTGAACGGGTTAGCAAGAGGCGTGCCCTGAATGAGGTTGCTGAGGCGCTCCTCGTAGGGATCGAACGCCACGGCACCTGCCAGCGCTGCCTTGCCGGTCTCCATGGCCACGGTCCCACCTTTGACACCACGGGCAAGGTTAAACCCACGGCCAACCCACCGGGCAGCCTGAGCCGCCTTTGAGACCTTCCCGAGGCCAACCATGGCGGTGGCGAACTGGCCAACCCCGGAGGCAAACCCGTTGATGATGGGTGCCTCTTCGCGGAGCTGCTCGTTGCGTTCCTCGGTGTACTGCCGTGCCCACGACTGCCTTTCGCGCGGCGTATCGCCAAACAGGAAGTCCTTGGTCTCAAAGACGGCCTTCATGGCCCCCGTACCGGCAGACTTCAGGGCATCGGCTACCGGGTCAAGCGGCGCGGTTACCCTGTTGAGGGTCCCGAGCACGCCCTCGGTGGCTGGGCCTTGGGGTTGGGCCTGCTGTGGTTCGGTGGCTTGGCCTTGGGGCGGTACCCGTGCTTGCTTTCCCGGTGCGGGTATTTGGGGTTGGGCTTGCTGGGGTACCTGAGAAGGCACAGGGGTAGTGTTCCCGTCCGGCGAGGAGATGCCGAACAGGCGGTCGTATTCTTCGGGGTCCATAGGTGGTTACCTTGTGGTGGTCAGAGATTATTGGGGTATGGGCACGAGACAGCGCACGGTGAGTACCAAGCGGTACGCACAGTGATCATCTTCACACCGATTGATGTGGTAATCTGCGCGTGGTGTCGTGTGATTTGGCACCAATAGGGTGCGAGCTATTTGTGGTGGTGGCAGGAGCTAAGGTGGCCTCTGATTGGCGAGCTTCTGTATCCATCAATAAGGGAATTAGAGAGAGCTTCTCTTCCCTGTAGTGCAGAAATTAGCAAATATTTGTTTCCATTACGCTTTTCCCACAGCTTTTCGTTGATGAGAGCGAGCTTCTGTATCCGTAACGGAGGGAATTAGAGTTGCTTTGATTTTGTTGGAGAATTTCTCAGTGGAAGAAGTACGGAGAGTGCAGCACTTCCAACAAGTCCAGGTCCCCAATGTCCAGCGGTGCGGGAAGCTTGGCGTCGGCCCGTTCGAAGGCTTCAAGCGGATCAAGATGCGGGTCCTTGAGCCCCCGCCTAGGCAGCCTCTTTGAGTATCCTGAAAACGCTCGCTCGGCTGATATCCAGCGCCGCCACAATCTCGGCTACAGACCTCCCCTCCTCCTTCATGCGGAGCACATCGGCGGCCTTTCGCTTGGCCGTGGGAGCCCGCCCCTTGTACTTGCCTTCAGCTCTCGCCTTGGCGATCCCCTCGCGCTGCCGTTCAAGCATTAGCTCACGCTCGAACTGGGCGACCGCCCCCAGCATATTCAGCATCAGCTCACCGGTCGGGGTGCCGGTATCGAGATTGAGCGCAAGGATACGGAAAGCCACCCCCTTCTGCTTGAGCTGGTCGGTGATTGACACGAGGTCCGCAACGGAACGGGCAAGGCGGTCTAGCTTGGTGACCACCAGCGTGTCGCCCTCACGCACGTAATCGAGTGCCCGCTCCAGCTCTTTGCGGTTGGTCTTGTCTACAGACGACACCTCCTCCTTGAAGACCTTGGTGCACCCCGCCGCTTGCAGGTCCCGGAGCTGGGCCTCAAGCCCGGCCTTCTGGTCAGCGGTGGAGGTGCGTGCATACCCTACGATTGTCTCAGTCATGGCTATCCCTCTCGGAGTCTCATTAGGGCATCAATGATGATTCAATGAGAGTCTCAGGTCAACACCATTCTTGTGAGACTCATTTTCGGTGGATTTGTCGAGACTCGCATGGGCAAGGTCTAGTGAGACGCCCGCCATTGAGGCAGCATCAAGCCAGCATGAGAAAAGAAACCTTTTGGGGCGACGCGGGGTGGTCATCAATCTGCCGGGGCATCGCCTTGGGGGTACCGGGGGGAAACCGTTCCGCTGGGCCATACGTGTGACCTCTCGCATACGGGACCCATTTTTCCAAGCGGGAAAGCCTTCAAGAGATATGTCGACCCAGCTCAATGCCCGCCTGCTCGGCTCTCAGCCGCACATAACCTCGAAGGATGTTCTCTCTGAACCCAAACCATCCCGAGCCATACCCCATAACAACGCTTCCGTGGCCTTCTTTTCGCAGTGCCAGCAAGCGCTGATTGAATCGATCCCTTGGCAACATATCAGGGCGAATTGGTTTTCGAGTAAGCATGATCCGCCTGTAGGAATTTTCGTAGATATCTGAAAGCTGTCGCCGGTCATCCATATTGTCAGCAAGCGCCCATAGCGCCTCTTCATAGTCGGCCGTATTTTTGGTCTTCTGAGTGGCCTTATCGTATTGATGCCGCAAAACGCTCTCAGCCCGAGCGAGCGCACCATCGATCCCCGCTTTAAAGTGATCACGAGATAGCTGATCAACAACTTCATCGTCGTCAAAAGCTGCCCAGAAGAGAGACTCGCCTATCAGATGCACATAATGCGGAAACCCATCACTTATCTGACCGATTCGAATGTTCATTTCGCGATCTACTGACACTCCGGTTTTGTCAGCGACCCTGCCAATAATTTCCCACAGATAATTGTGGTGCAGTTTTTCCAAGGCGATAGTCTCAAGTATCCTACCGGCTGACGGATGTGCGCCTAATAGTTCGTCTACAGTTGTCCCAATTCCGCAGAATATAAACTTCACACGATCCTCAAGCTGCGGAATATTCTTAATGAACTCTGCGAATTTTTCTCGCTCTTTACTATCGCGAATTCGCTCCATTTCATCAACAATGATTACCTGACGCCCCCGTCGCCTGCTCAGTACGTAGCGGACGACATCGAGCGCTCCATTCAGACTGCTACTATCGGGAAGCTCGAACTGGGGATTGCCAGCCGGGGTATAAGAACCGCCGCTACCCAGCAGCGTACCGCTCACTTGCCTAGGTGTACCGGGTCTCTCCACTCGCTGAGTAATATCTACGACAGAGTTGCCGATTGCCGACAACACTTCAGAAAAACCACTATTGTTTGAGCAGGCTACATATATTGGCGAATGGCTTGAATCATTCTGAAGAGAAGCGGCGGTCTCGGCTACGGAACTTTTCCCAACTCCCCTGTCGCCATAGATAAAAATCTGCCGTCCGGGAGACGCAAATGCACGGTCAATGGTTTGGAGATGCTTCTCGCGACCGAAAAGCCTCTCAGGTGTCTTAATGGTCGCAGAGGGCGTAAAATTCTCAGCGAGTATGTGCTTAAATTCTATATCCGACAGTGATGGAATGGCCATATCTCGACTCGAATCATTTTCGAAGCTCCGATCATAACTTCAAAATCGGATCAAAGAGAAAGCCGAATACACAGAAACGAATATTCGGAGCACGCACAAGTCGTTTGCGGGCAAACCAAAGCTTGCAGGATCACGGAAACACTGCTACGAAATAGGGGTTACGCAGCTAGCGGACACGGCTTTGCGCCACCCTCAATTTAGCACGTAATTTCAGTCGGTTGCGGGTCTATGTTGAGGTCCTGAAGGCAGGATAGGGTTGGCTTTCGAGCCTCTCATCGCCCACCATCCCTTCCCAGCCAAGACTTTCTTTTTTGCCTCGCCGGATTCAGTTTCGGCTTGTGGTGATTGATTTCAATCGTTTGCTCTCAGACTTCACCGTCGGAGACGGCGAATTCTTGAGGTTTTCCGATCTTTGCGGCGGCCCTCGCCTTCGGAGGCGCTGACGACGCATAATATTAGCAAATCAAACGCTTAGCAGAGATGCTTTGGCGGCAACAAGCCAGCAAGCCAAACAGCCCTTCAATCGTGTATTTTTCTCAGCGTTAACAATAAATTACATTGTTATAATACCTTGATTGCGCTGCCATTCTGGATTATACTTTGCCATATCGGGAGAGGAACCGAACATGGCTCGCTACAAATGTACCGATTGCATGATGGTGCAGGATACTGGGCGCGTTTGCCGCCGTTGCGGCAGCTACAGTCTCGCTGCGCTGGAAACGCATAGCGGAAGCGCCGTCGAGAAAGAGCAGCACACGCAAATGCCCGCCGCGGCGTCGTTCAACATGCCGGTGTGGATTTCCTTTTTCGGGATCGCCATACTGACGAGCTACCTGCTGATCTTCCACATGTAGCTGGCCTGCGGCAGCCAGCGCGCGACGGCAAACCGCGAATGATCATCGAGGACGGTGAGCGGATGGCACCAGTCCCCCGAGACGAGTTGAAAACGTCCTTTGAAGTCCATCTGCCACAGCAGGTTTGGCGCTTCGCGCGCGAAACGTCCAGAAGCCGGTGCCGCGCCCTCGGATGTTGCGTTCCGTTTGTGACCGACCAGGATAGCATGGACGGTAGAGGCCGCCGGCGGATCGATCCCCGAACGCTCCGGCATGCACGCAATCTTGCGGGCACCCCAGGCCGGATGCGCATCACGCAACTCAAGTACCGTCTGCTCAACCGCCCGATCGGTGCGCCGCGGACTGCTGTGCGGATGTCGATCCTGCGACACCTCGCAGGACCTGACTCGCTTCAACCAGATATAGCCCGTCTGGCGAGATATCCTCAAGCGCGGGCACAATTGCGAAACATTCGCGCCCTCAAGCGCACAAAGCCGGCAAAACGCCAACCGTCGATCCACCACAGACTTCGCCTCCCACCCCATCCCAACCTCCCAGATTACTATCCGGAAAGTGCCAGGCGAACATCTGTCAGGTAAGTATCAAGGCCGTACAGCAAGCGCGAGCATGACGGCCGGGAATTGGAGCAGGCTTTGTCAACACACTGAGCCGCCTGAAGCGGCTGCCGGCCCTTGTCCGGCACCCCGCAAAGCACCGCATCCGCCAGACAGACCCGGAGCAGTCGGCGGGACCGGCCTCGTGCGCTCCGACATGCGCCCCGAAACCGGCTGCCGCCCCGGGACCGCCGGATCTGGAAAAATGCTTCGCGCGCGGGAGACCCGGCGTCTGCGATGCGGCGATGCGGGCGCGCAAGGTCCGAAAGAAAACCGGCGAGACCGACAAAGCGCCAAAGGGCTTCCGCCTGTTGAGAAAACCCGGCCTGTTCTTCGGCTGGATCGCCCTTGCCTGTTCACGTCTGCCGTGAAAGCGTCGGTCGTTCGGCGGGCGAGCCGGCCGGTTCGCACACAGTCGCCAAACGACAGGGGATGGCACAGAAGGGCGCGTTTTCCGATTGGCGCGAGCGCCGCATCGGTCGCCGCCAGGCAGGCACGCGCCTCAGCCCGCCCATGCGTCACCGCAAAGAAACGGGCGCTGTGGGAAAGGGTCTGGCATTCGGCAGCACGAAGCTTCCGATGAGTCCGGTCAGGCGACAGACCCGGTCAGGCCGTGCGATGTTTCTCGCCGTCGGAAAACAGCGACCGGCCGTTCTGGTCGACGATCTGCTTGCCCTTCTTCAGGCTCCACTCGATGGCTTCGTCCTGGGAGGCGAACAGATCGGCCCGGATGAAGGTGCGAACCAGCGTTTCCTCGCCCACTTCCTTTTCGATCCGGCCCTGGAGCCGGTACTGCGCGCCTTCCTTCACCGGCTCGGCGAAGATGATGCAGTCCTCGTGGACGATCGACTTGACGGCCTGCTCGTTCTCCTGACCGCCGCCGGCGCCGCCGGAAAACAAAGAACCGAGCTTCGAGAAAAACGATGCCATAAACAAACTCCCTTTTTTAGCGTTCTTAAACGATCGTTCCCGGGTTCGCCAGTCTTGCGCGGGTCTTTGGACCGCGACAAAGCTTCTTCCCCGCGCTCAGATGATCAGATTGGCCAGGATCTCGTTTTCGGTGATATCCTGATATCTGAGGCCGCTTTCCGTCATCTTTTCAAACAAGGCGGCGAAATTTTCCGGCTTCGCGGTTTCGATGCCGATCAGGATCGAGCCGAAATTGCGCGCCGATTTCTTCAGATATTCGAAACGGGCGATATCATCCTGCGGGCCGAGAAGGTTGAGGAAATCCTTGAGCGCCCCCGGGCGCTGCGGCAGCCGCAGGATGAAATATTTCTTGAGCCCCGCATGGCGCATCGCCCGCTCCTTGACGTCCGGAAGCCGGTCAAAGTCGAAATTGCCGCCGGAGACCAGAACGACGATCCTGCGGCCGCGCACCCTCTCCGGCGACAGCATGGAAAGCGCGGTCAGCGCCAGCGCCCCCGCCGGCTCCAGCACAACCCCTTCGACATTCAGCATCTCGGTCATCGTCGCGCAGATCGCGTTTTCCGGCACCAGCATCACCTGTTCGGGCGAAAACCGGCCGAGCGCCGCGAAATTGGCGTCGCCGATCCGGGCGACGGCGGCGCCATCGACGAAATTGTCGACCTCGTCCAGCGTCACGATTTCGCCTGCCTCGAGCGAGCGCCTCAGGCTCGGCGCGCCCGCGGGCTCTGCGAAGAGAAAGGCGGCGTCAGCAAGCTGACCGTTGAAGTAACCGGTCATGCCCGCCGAAAGGCCGCCGCCGCCGACCGGCATGACGATCAGGTCCGGCAGCCCGCCCTCCTCCGGCCATTCGGCCTCGATCTCGGCGGCAACGCTTGCCTGTCCCTCGATGATGTCGGGATCGTCGAAGGGCGGCACCATCACGCCGTCATTCTCTTCGACAAAGGCCTTCGCGGCCGCGTAGCAGACATCGAAGATATCCCCGACGAGCTCGATGCGGATGTGGCCGGCACCGAAAATGCGGGTCTTGTCGATCTTCTGCTGCGGCGTCGTCACCGGCATGAAAACGACGCCCTCAACCCCGAAATGGCGGCAGCAATAGGCAAAGCCCTGGGCGTGATTGCCGGCAGAGGCGCAGGCGAACACCCTGTCGCCGCCGCCTTCGGCCATGCGCTTGCGCATGAAGTTGAAGGCGCCGCGCAGCTTGTAGGAGCGCACCGGCGTCAGGTCTTCGCGCTTCAGATAGATGTCGGCCTCGAACGCAGCGCTTAAGTGGGCATTGCGCTGGAGCGGGGTCGGCCCGAACAATTGCCGCAAGGCCGTGGTCGCTTCTCTCACTTCGTCGCGCATTCTTCTGCTTCCCATTGAGTTTGTGCCGCTACACCGCTATGGCATAGATCACGGGTTTGGAAAAACCCCGCTGATGACACAGAGTATGACAGGGTACGGTCTCCTTGAACGCCACTCTATTGCGGTCTGCTTTCTATATCGCGGCCATTTGCGGGATCTACCTTGCCGCCGCCATGTTCGTGCCGGCCATGGCCGACCTCTATTATGCCAATGACGACTGGCAGGTCTTCGCCATCTGCGGCTTCATGGTGGGCGGCACCAGCGTCGTCACCGCCGTCGCCATGCGCGGCAATCCCCCGCCCTTCAGCCGCAGGCTCGGCTTTTTTCTCGTCAACCTCCTGTGGATGACCTTCGCGCTGGTCGGCTCGATCCCGATCTTCCTCGCGCGCGAAGACCTGACCTTCGCCCAGGCGCTGTTCGAGGCCGTCTCGGCCATCACCACCACGGGCTCCACGGTCCTGACAGGCCTGGACGACGCCGCGCCCGGCCTCCTGCTCTGGCGCTCGCTGCTGCAATGGATGGGCGGCATCGGCATCGTCGCCCTCGGGCTCTTCATCCTGCCCTTCCTGCGCATCGGCGGGATGGCCTTCTTCAAGATGGAATCATCGGACACGAGCGACAAGCCCTTCGCCCGCATGGCAAGTTTCACCAGGGCGTTCCTGGCGATCTATGTCGGCATCACCATTGCCTGCGCCGTCTCCTATGACCTGGCAGGCATGTCGCATTTCGATGCCGTCAATCATGCGCTGACGACGGTGGCGACAGGCGGCTTCTCGACGCATGACGCCTCGTTCGGCTATTTCGACAATCCGAGGCTGCTGCTGATTTCCAGCTTTTTCATGACATTGTGCAGCCTGCCCTTCTCTATCCTGATCCTGTTCGTCGTCCGCGGCCGTCTCGATACGCTGCGCGACCCGCAGATCATCCTGTTCCTGTCCTATCTGGCGATCGCGGCCTTTCTTCTGGCGCTCTATATCAGCCTCGACGGGCAGATGGACTTCGTCAACGCGCTGGTCCAGTCGCTGTTCAACGTGTCCTCCATCCTGTCGACCACGGGTTTCGCCAGCACCGACTACACCGCCTGGGGGGCGTTTGCCGTGGTGATGGTCTTTTTCCTCACCTTCATGGGCGGCTGCTCCGGCTCCACAGCCGGCGGCATCAAGTCCTACCGCTTCCTGATTCTCTACAACATGCTGTCCACCGGCATGAAGAAACTGATCTATCCGAATGCCGTCTACTCGATCCGCTACGGCCGTCTGAGCGTCGATTCGGAGACGCAGCGCGCCGTCTCGATGTTCTTCACGGCCTATATTCTTCTGTGGGCCTTCGGCAGCCTCGCCATGGCCGCCTTCGGCTATGACCTGATCACGGCGACATCGGCCGTTCTGACGGCGCTTTCGAATGTCGGCCCGGGTCTCGGCAATATCATCGGCCCCTCCGGCAATTTCTCGAGCTTCGCCGATCCGGAGCTCTACCTTCTGTCGGTGCTGATGCTGCTCGGTCGTCTCGAAATTCTCACCGTCGCTGTCATCCTGATGCCGATGTACTGGCGGGGCTGAAGCGCCGGAAAACCGTGCAGCAGCGGCGGAGAAGCTTCCATTTCGGCCTGAACCGCTTTATTGAGTGGCCAAAAGCGCCGAACGTCGAAAACCAATGCGGGATGCTCTTGTCTCATGACACTTTCCAACACTCAGGCGATCACGCCTGAACTCGTCGAAGCCCACGGACTGAAGCCGGACGAATATGAGCGGGTTCTGGAGCTTATCGGCCGCGAGCCGACCTTCACCGAACTCGGTATCTTCTCCGCGATGTGGAACGAGCACTGCTCCTACAAGTCCTCGAAGCGCTGGCTGAGAACCCTGCCGACCACCGGGCGGCGGGTTATCCAGGGGCCGGGCGAAAATGCCGGCATCGTCGACATCGATGACGGCGACTGCGTCGTCTTCAAGATGGAAAGCCACAATCACCCCTCCTATATCGAGCCCTATCAGGGGGCGGCGACCGGGGTCGGCGGCATATTGCGCGACATCTTTACCATGGGCGCGCGCCCGGTTGCGGCCATGAATGCGCTGCGCTTCGGCGCGCCGGACCATCCCAAGACCCGGCATCTGGTGTCCGGCGTCGTTGCCGGCGTCGGCGGCTACGGCAATTCCTTCGGCGTGCCGACCGTCGGCGGCGAAGTGGAGTTCGACGCCCGCTACAACGGCAATAATCTCGTCAACGCCTTTGCCGCCGGCATCGCGCGATCTGACGCCATCTTCTATTCCGAGGCCAAGGGCGTCGGCCTGCCGGTCGTCTATCTCGGCGCGAAGACCGGTCGCGACGGCGTCGGCGGGGCGACCATGGCCTCTGCCGAATTCGACGAGGACATCGAGGAAAAGCGCCCGACCGTGCAGGTCGGCGACCCCTTTACCGAAAAATGCCTGCTGGAAGCCTGCATGGAACTGATGCAGACCGGCGCGGTGATCGCGATCCAGGACATGGGCGCGGCGGGGCTTACCTGTTCGGCCGTCGAAATGGGGGCCAAGGGCAATCTCGGCGTCGAACTCGATCTCGATCGGGTGCCGGTGCGCGAGACCGAGATGACGGCCTACGAGATGATGCTGTCGGAAAGCCAGGAGCGCATGCTCATGGTGCTCGACCCGGAAAAGGAAGAGGAAGCCGAGGCGATCTTCAGGAAATGGGGACTCGATTTCGCCATCGTCGGCAAGACCACCGATGATTTGCGGTTCCGCGTGCTGCACCAGGGCGAGGAGGTTGCCAACCTGCCGATCAAGGAACTGGGCGACGAGGCGCCGGAATATGACCGCCCCTGGCGCGAGCCGGACAGGCGCGGCGAACTGCCCGCCCATCTCGTCGAGGCGCCGAATGACTACAACGCCGCGCTTCTGAAAATCATCGGCGGCCCGAACCAGTCGAGCCGGCGCTGGGTCTATGAGCAGTATGACACCCTGATCCAGGGCAATTCGCTGCAGATCCCGGGCGGCGATGCCGGCGTCGTGCGCGTCGACGGCCACCCGGTCAAGGCGCTCGCCTTTTCCTGTGACGTGACCCCGCATTATGTCGAGGCCGATCCCTTCGAGGGTGGCAAGCAGGCGGTTGCCGAATGCTGGCGCAACATCACCGCGACCGGGGCCGAGCCGCTGGCGGCAACCGACAATCTCAATTTCGGCAATCCGGAGAAGCCGGAGATCATGGGCCAGTTCGTCAAGGCGATCGAGGGCATCGGCGAGGCCTGCCGCGCGCTCGATTTCCCGATCGTTTCCGGCAACGTCTCGCTTTACAACGAGACCAATGGCGAGGCGATCCTGCCGACGCCGACCATCGGCGGGGTCGGGTTGATTGCAGACTGGCGCAGGATGGCGCGAATCGGCTCCTTTTCGGAGGGCGACCATGTGATTCTCATCGGCGCCGACGGCGAACACCTCGGCGCGACCGCCTATATGCGCGACGTTCTCGGCCTCATCGACGGTCCGGCGCCGGCGGTCGATCTCTATGTCGAGCGCCGCAACGGCAATTTCGTCCGCTCGGCCATCACCAACGGCCAGGTCACAGCCTGCCACGACATTTCCGCCGGCGGCCTTGCCGTCACGCTTGCCGAGATGTGCATGGCCGCCGACAAGGGTATGAAACTGAGCGTCGAACAGGCCCGTGGCCTGCCCCATGCCCTGCTCTTCGGCGAGGATCAGGCCCGCTACGTGATCACGGTGCCCGCCGAATACGGCAACTTCGTCTGCGCTTCGGCGGAAGGCAGCGGCGTGCAGTTCCGCCGTCTCGGCAAGGTCGAGGGTGACGCGCTCGTGATCGACGAGCTGGTTTCCGTCTCCGTCAAGGAGTTGCGCGAGACCCACGAAATGTGGTTCCCTCGCTTCATGTCCGCGGCAGGCGGCAACGGCCCGTCGGCGGAAGAACCGGCGGCAAGCGAGGAGCACTGAACATGGCAATGAGCGCGGGCGAAATCGAAGACATGATCAAGGCAGCCATTCCCGACGCCACGGTCACGATCAGGGATCTGGCGGGCGACGGCGATCATTTCGCCGCCGAGGTCGTGTCGGAAAGCTTCAGGGGCAAGACCAGGGTGCAGCAGCATCAGATGGTCTACGACGCCCTGAAGGGGAATATGGGCGGCGTGCTGCATGCGCTGGCCCTGCAGACATCGGCTCCGCAATAGCGGAGCCCGCCGGCGGTTTTTCGACGAATGCCGGCAATGATTGATTTTCGCCGGTTTCTCGTGCTTTGGACTTGGCGGTTGTCAATCGATCGATTATATGCTGAAAGCAAATAAACGCTGCGGACCTTGAACCCGTATGTGAAAGGATTGCCCATGAGTGACATCAACACCTACATCAAGAGCGAAGTCGACGGGAACGATGTCGTCGTCTTCATGAAGGGAACCCCGCAGTTTCCGCAGTGCGGTTTCTCCGGACAGGTCGTGCAGATTCTCGACTATCTCGGCGTCGACTACAAAGGCATCAACGTGCTGGCCGACGGCGATCTGCGTCAGGGAATCAAGGATTATTCCAACTGGCCGACCATTCCCCAGCTTTACGTGAAGGGCGAGTTCGTCGGCGGCTGCGATATCGTGCGCGAGATGTTCCAGGCCGGAGAACTGCAGGAACATCTGTCCTCCAAGGGCGTGGCGGTGCGCGGCGCGGCATAGGCGCCGGTTACCGGCAGGGTTTGTCCCGGCGGGCAGGCGCCCATGCGGCTGCCCGGACAGCATTTTGCAGGCCTTCAGGAACGGGCGTCGCGCATGCGGCGCCTTATTTTGCTTTCAGGATTAATCGTTGTGACAGAGACATTACAAAGTGCGGGACCTCTGGTGCGCAAGGCGCCCGGCAAATGGGAACTGGTCGCGATGATGGCGGGGCTGATGGCGCTCAACGCGCTGGCCATCGACATCATGCTGCCGGGCCTCAAGCAGATCGGCGCCAGCCTCGGCGTCGAGGCCGAAAACCAGCATCAGTTCATCATCACGTCCTATGTGCTGGGCTTCGGCGTGGCGCAGCTTGCCTATGGCCCTCTGGCGGACCGGTTCGGGCGCAAGCTGCCGCTGCTTGTCGGCCTGGTGATCTATTTCATCGGCGCGGTTTTCTGTGCCTTCGTACCGAGCTTCACCATGATGCTTGTCGTGCGCTTCTGTCAGGGGCTCGGCGCGGCCGCAACCCGCGTCATCTCCGTCGCGGTCGTGCGCGACCTTTACGGCGGCCGCAAGATGGCCGAGATCATGTCGCTGATCATGATGGTATTCATGATCATTCCGGTGATCGCGCCGTCGATCGGCCAGACGATCATGCTGTTCGGGGACTGGCATCTGGTCTTCGTTTTCCTCGGGCTCGCAGCGCTCGGCAATTTCTTCTGGGTCACCTTCCGCCTGCCGGAAACCCAGCACCCCGAAGACGTGATCGAACTGACGCCGAAGGCGGTGCTGCACAGTTTCGCCTATGTGCTGAGCAACCGCGTTGCGCTGTTCTACACGCTTGCGACCACCTTCATCATGGCCTGCATCTTCGGCTTCGTAACTTCTGCGCAGCAGGTCTATGTCGACATCTACGGACTTGGCACGCTGTTCCCCCTCGCCTTTGCCGGCATCGGCATCATCATGGCGGGTTCCTCGCTCGCCAATTCGCGGATTGTCGGCAGGATCGGCATGCGCAGGCTTTCGCACGGCGCGTTGATCGGCTTCGTTGTGACCAACGGCGTCTGGCTGGCGATCGACCTGATCTTTGCCGGCGCCATGCCGTTCTTCGTCTTCTACGTCATCTTCGCCATCGCCTGGTTCCAGTTCGGCTGGATCGCGCCGAACTTCAACGCGCTGGCGATGGAGCCGCTCGGCCATGTGGCGGGCGCGGCGTCCTCGATCCTCGGCTTCGCCAGCACGGCAGGCTCAGCGCTGCTCGGGGCGGTGATCGGCCTTTCCTTCAACGGCACAACGACGCCGATGATCGCCGGTTTCTTCATCTTCGGCGTCATCGCCCTCGGCTTCACGCTGATTGCGGAAAAAGGCAAGCTGATGCAGCCGCATAACCCCGAAGTCTGACGAAGACGATACTTCACGGACAAAGGGCGCCCTCGCGGCGCCCTTTGTCGTGACCTGTGCTCAGCCGCCATAGGAAAGGCTAGGATGCCAGTCGCTGCCTCTCCCCTCCGGGGTCGTATCGAGCAGCAGCCAGAGCGCATCCTGCTCGACCGCGCCGCGCGGATCCTGCCCGGGATCGGCCATGTCGAAGCCGATCTCCTCGCTCCAGAAGTGGCGAATGACGCCATCCTTGCGGGTGAAGACGGTATAGCCCGGCATGTCGGCGTCCTCGGCGCTGACGTAATCGCGGGTGAAATCGCCGTCCATGTCGGAATAGAACGGCATCTGCTTCCAGCCGCGGTCGATCTTCCATTGCAGCAATCGCTCGATCGGCGATCTGGCAATGACCGCGACCGCCACGCGCTGGCGGATATCCTCGATCTTGCCTTCCCACGAGCCGATCATCGACGTGCACATCGGGCACGGCGCCTTGCGTTGCGGACCAAACATGAAGCTGTAGATCACCAGCGTGTCCTTGTCGCCGAAAAGGCCGGACAGGGTCACCGGGCCATTTGGCCCCACAAATGCATAGTCGCGCGGCACCGCGCCGCCCGGCGGCAGTGAACGGCGCATCAAGGCGACTGCCTCGATCTGCCTTCTCAACTCTATTTCCTTTATCAGCAAGGCGTTGCGCGCCTTGCGATAGGTCTCATCCTCATTGGGAAAATGCGAGGTATTGCGAGTGGCAAGCTCGGCCGCCGGAATGAGTTCGCTCATGATCTAGGGTCCTCCGCGTTCATCCCGCAATTTAAGTTGATATCAACTTAAATTGCAAGCCCGGCAGTGGGCCTCCTACCAGGGTATCCGGCCGTCGGTATCAAAGAAGCCGCCGTTCTCCTCGCCCTTAAGCGCGAACCGGACGGGCAACCGCGCCCCTTCCTCCGGTGTGAGGGCCCCCTTTACCGCCGTTCAGATCCGTGCCCACGAATCCGGGGCTAATCGAACTCACGACGATATTCGTGTCGCGCAATTCCTCGCGCAGTTGCACGGTCATCATGTTCAGGGCCGCCTTCGAAGCCGTTTGCGAAAGCCACCATGGCAGCCGCCTCGGGGATATGTGCGAAGCGCTGATCGAGACCTATTTCCAGGCAAAGACGGAGCGCGCCGACGTGACCCGCGCGCTCTATGCCTCGGTCGTGGAGCTCGACAACGCGGCCCTGGTCGCCAATTTCGCCGACCGTGCCGATGCTTGTACCAAAGCCATGTTCGCATCAGACGCCACGATCCCCGACCTGGAAACTGTCAACCAGGCCCTTCTCACGACAATCTTCGGCGCGGTCCGCAATGCTTTCGAGCGAAACCTCGATGCCGGCGAGATCGCCGCCGTGAAACGGCAGATTATCGTGATGTGCCGCGCATATCTTGAAGCCGTCGCCGACGCGCCTAAAGAATGAAGACCTTCTCCCGCAGTTCCCGCCAGCTCTCCTCGTCGGGCGCGCCGAGAATGCCGCCGTCGAGGTGATCGGGCCGGTAGGGCGAGCCGTCATAGCGGGCGATGTAGCCGCCGGCCTCCTGGCCGATCAGCACGCCGGCCAGATGGTCCCAGGGCATCAGCTTGAAATAGGTGACGAAGTGCAGGCCGCCCGCGGCAAAGGCGCGGTATTCCACGGCGGCACAGCGATAGCTTGCGGCAAAGCGCAGTTTCACGGTGTTCGCCAGCAGCTTGGCCCGCTTCTCGTTCGGCATGAAGGCGACCGAGGCCGTGCCCAGCATTTCCGGAAGCGCGACGGGCGCGGCGACCTTCATCCGGCTCGACGAACCGTCGGCCCGCTTCAGCCATGTGCCGCCGCCCTTTTCCGCGATCATGAAATCATCGCCCATCGGATCGTAGATCAGCCCTGCCACCGTCTCTCCTCTCGAAACGACCGCGACCATGACGCCAAAGGCGGAAATGCCGTGGGCAAAGTTGAACGTGCCGTCGATCGGATCGACGACCACGGCAAGCTCGGCATCCTTCAGGCCCGACAGAAGCGACGGATCGGCGGCAACGCCCTCCTCGCCGATGAAGACGGCATCCGGCAGGATCTTCTCGATGCCAGCCTTGATCACCCGTTCCGCGCCGGTATCGGCGATGGTGACGAGATCGCTCGCCTCGGTCTTCTCCGCCACGTCCTCATCGCCCAGCTTGCGAAAGCGCGGCAGGATCTCCTGTTTGGCGGCGTCGCGCATCAGCCCGGCAATGGCGTCGAGCGTTTCGGGAGTCAAATTCATCTGCTGAAATCCTGTTTGAAATCACTGACGCCGGTTAAATCACGCCCGGACCCGCAAAGTCCATGGCTGCCGGGTCTATGAGGCCAGCTTTGCCGTTGACTTTTCGGCAAAACCCGACTATCTCCGCGCCAACAACGGCCTTGGGCCGATGTTTCACCGACATGTCCCGTGGTTTTCCGGGCGCTTTTTTCCGCGAAAACCTGTCAGGATCTTCCCTCGGGAGGAACCAAAGGAGGGCGTGTTTCCTTGGAGCCGGCGAAGGCCGGTTCTTTTGTTATGACTTAAAGGAAATACGATGAGCAAGCGCGAATCGTCCAAGCATAAAATCGACCGCCGTATGGGCGAAAACATCTGGGGCCGTCCGAAGTCCCCGGTCAACCGCCGCGAATACGGCCCCGGTCAGCACGGTCAGCGCCGCAAGGGCAAGCTTTCCGACTTCGGCGTGCAGCTGCGCGCCAAGCAGAAGCTGAAGGGCTATTACGGCGAACTGCGCGAAAAGCAGTTCCTGGCCATCTTCGAGGAAGCCAACCGCCGCAAGGGCGACACCGGTGAAAACCTGGTGGGCCTGCTGGAAAGCCGCCTCGACGCGATCGTCTACCGCGCCAAGTTCGTGCCGACCGTGTTTGCCGCCCGTCAGTTCGTCAACCACGGCCATGTCACCGTCAACGGCGTCAAGGTCAATGTTGGCTCGTACCGCTGCAAGGCCGGCGACGTCATCGAAGTCCGCGAGCGCTCCAAGCAGCTCGCCAGCGTTCTCGAAGCGACCCAGCTCGCAGAGCGTGACGTGCCGGATTACATCGACGCCGACC
>NZ_CFHTCS010000059.1:0-16632 GCF_984369615.1 Martelella sp.
GAGCGGCAGGCGGACATCGGCCATCGCCATCACCACGGAATTGTGGCCGGAGGCGGAGACGCCGATCTTCTTCGCGCCGATAAAGCCCTTCGAGGTTTCGACCCCGGCAACGGCCCCGTCCGGCCCGCGACGAATGCCCTTCACCTCGCAGTTCTGGATGATATGCACGCCCCGGTCGGAGGCCGCGCGGCCATACCCCCAGACAACCGCATCGTGGCGCGCCGTGCCGCCGCGCCGCTGCAGGGCCGCGCCGTTGACCGGATAGCGCGCGGTCGCCGCGATATCGAGCGGCGGACAGTACGCCTTCGCCTGGACCGGCGTCAGCCATTCATTGTCGATGCCGTAGAGCCGGTTGGCGTGGACGTGACGCTTGAAGGACTGGCGGTCATGCTCGTTGTGCGACAGCATCATCACGCCGCGCGGCGAATACATGACATTGTAGTTGAGATCGAGCGCGAGGCCTTCCCAGAGCTTCAGGGAATGCTCGTAGATATCCATGCTCTCGTCATAGAGATAATTGGAGCGCACGATGGTGGTATTTCGCCCTGTATTGCCGCCGCCGACCCAGCCTTTTTCGATCACGGCAATATTGGTGATGCCGTGTTCCTTGGCGAGATAGTAGGCCGCGCCCATGCCGTGGCCGCCGCCGCCGATGATGATGACGTCGTATTCCGGCTTCGGCTCGGGCGAGGTCCAGTGCTTTTCCCAGCCCGTATGGTGCCGCATGGCCTCGCGCGCCAGGGCGAAAACGGAATATTTGCGCATCTAAATGCTCCCTCGGGCCGGCTTACCTGTTTGTCCTTACCCTATACCAATCGCAAATCGGAAAGTGACGCAACGTCCTTTTTGCGACGCTTTTGCCGCCTGCGCTCGACATCGGAATTTTCGGGGTTGCGCGCGGACGGCAAGCGCGCTAACGACGCGCCGCGTTTCGAACCTGCGGCTTCTGCGGCAAAACGGGCGCAATCGCCTGCTATCCAGCGCGCGGGGGCTGGACTTCACCGCCGAAATCTGATATCCGCGACGCCAAATGTCGGGCAGAACCCGACGATGACAAGCAACACTGCCTGACGCGCAAGTATTTGCCAGGCTGAACGACACCAACGAAATTTAAGGAACGGGATACACGTGCAAGTACTTGTCCGCGACAACAATGTTGACCAGGCTCTCCGCGCTCTGAAGAAGAAAATGCAGCGCGAAGGCATCTTCCGCGAAATGAAGATGCGTGATTTCTACGAGAAGCCCTCGCAGAAGCGCGCCCGCGAAAAGGCCGAGGCGATCCGCCGCGTGCGCAAGCTGGCCCGCAAGCGCGCCATCCGCGAAGGTCTGGTTTCGCGCTGATTGTCGTTATTTCGGCACATTGAACATGTTGTGATGGCGGGAGCGTAGGCCCCCGCCTTTTTATTTGCTAGATATTTACCTTGCGACGGTAACGATGCCCGCGCGTCTGCAATTTGCGCGCGACGAGACACGAAACGAGGGACGGATATGACTGAGATGACTGCTGGCACATTCATGACAGGCGCCGGCCGGAAGCTGAGGCTCGCCCTCCTCTTCGGGGCCGTCGGCATGCTCGCTGCCTGCCAGAGCTCCCAGATGATGAACCAGAACGTCGTCTCGATCGACGCGACTCAGGGTTCGGAGCAGAACATCGCATCCCTGACCAATGTGATCGCCGCCAACCCCAACGATCCGGAAGCCTATAATGTGCGCGGCGCCGCCTATGGCCGGGCCGGCGAGGACCGGCGCGCGATGGAAGACTTCAACAAGGCGATCGCGCTCAACCCGAATTACTACCAGGCCTATGCCAACCGCGCGCTGATCGAGCGCAGTCTCGGCCAGCGGATGGATGCGCTGAACGACTATAACCGGGCCCTGCAGATCAATTCGAACTATGACGTCGCCTATATCGGGCGCGGCAATCTCTACCGCGAGGCCGGCCAGCAGAACGATGCGTTCAACGATTTCACGCGAGCGATCCAGCTCAACACGACCGATGCGCGCGCCTATCACAATCGCGGCCTGATCTACCAGCAGCGCGGCCAGCAGGAGCTGGCGATCGCCGATTTCTCCAAGGCGATCTCGCTCTCGCCGAAGGCCCCGCAGCCCTATAATGGTCGCGGCGTCTCCTATCTGGCGCTGAATGACGACCAGAACGCCCGCGCCGATTTCGACAAGGCGCTGGCGCTCGACCAGCAGAACGCCGAAAGCTGGGCCAATCTCGGCCTGATCTTCGAGCGCCAGGGCGATTTCACCAAGGCGGCCTCCTATTATCAGCAAGCCAAGAGGCTGAACCCGAACTATCAGCCGGCGCTGCAGGGTCTGCAGCGCACAATCGGCAGTGCGTGAGCGGTCCCTTTACCGGCGCAGCGTGAGATTGACCGGCAGGGTGAAGCTTTTCTGCGCGCCCGCGTAGCTTTCCGGAAACGGTCCGAAAGAGCCTGCTGCCCGTGCGCGCTGCAGGACAACCGCATCCACCTGGCTGTTTCCCGAGGAACGCGCCAGCGACAGGGCGGCGATATTGCCTGAACGGTTGAGCGTCAGCCGGATGGTCACCGTGGTCGTGAGTGGACCGAGATCACGATAATAGCGTTCCGCCGCAACCGACCGGGCAAGCCGTGCCTGTACCCTGCCCGCATAATTCGCCATTTCCGCCGCGCCGTTTCCTGATGAACCGCTGCGCGATTCGGCTGCCTGCATCGCGCCTTGCTCAGATGTGCCGCTGGCCGAGCCCCGGCGCGCATCGCGCGCCGATTGCCCGCCGGACCCGGCGCTCTGGCGCTGAACGGTCCTTCTCTGCTCGGCCTGCCGACGTTCGGCCTCCGCCTGCCTTGTGGCAACCTGGTCTTCCGGCAAGGGTTCGGTTTCCCAGGGCGAAGGCTCGGGGATCGGCGGCGCTATGTCATAGGCCAGTTCAGGATCGTCTTCCTGCGCCGTGATTGTCTCGACCTCGGGCATCTCAGTTGAAAGTGATTCGACCGGCGGCGGGGCTTCGGCCGCAACGGCCTCGGATCGCGCCGCATAGGCCATTTCCGGCGGCGCAACCATCCCGGTATCCGGCGGCGGCGCGGCCCCGGATACGACAGGGGCGGCCGGAGCGACGGCGTCAGGGGTTGCGGCCTCGCTCGGGGCAACGGCAAGCACCTGCGGCGCAGGGCTCGAAAGCGCCGCCGCCTGTGCTGTCTCGATGGCGTCCGTCGAAAGGGCCCCGGCGGTTTCGACCGGCGCGGCGGCAACCACCTCAGGCGCCGGCGTCGACGCAGCCAGTGTCTCGACCGGGGGCGCCTGTTCGGCCGGCGTGACCTGCGGCGGGGGTTCGGACGCCGCGGGGCTCAACGCCTCCGGCGCGGCGGTCACGGCCTGTTCCACCGGCACCGGCTGCGTCTCGACTTCGGTCGGCCGGGCCTCTTCCGCGCCGCTTGCCGCCGCGTCCACATCGCCATTGCCGAGCATGACGACGCTGACGACAACGCCGCCCTCCTCTGCCGGGGCCTCGGGAATGATCTCGGCGACATGGAGCGCCATGGCGAAGGCCGCGCCATGGATGAGGATCGAGGCGAACGCGGCCATCGGCAGCCGCCTGGACTTTTCGGGGCTGGCATTGCCGCCTGCAAGCCGCGGCAGGCTGACGCTGCCGAGGTCAGCCTCTTCGGCGGCAAGCACCGGCTCATCCTCGCCAGCCTCGCTCTTTGTCTCCTGCGGCTTTTCGGCGGCAACACCGGCTGCCGCCTTCAGTTCCAGGACGACGGCGTCGAGATCGACGGGCTTACGGCTCGCAGGTGCCACGACCGGCGCATCCGCCTTTGCCGCCGTTTGCGGAGGCGAAACGGGCTCCACCGGCTCCGCGTCGCGGACGCCACCCGGCAAACCCATCGCAAACATTGCCCTGTCATCCGTCATCGGCAGCTTCGTTTTGGCATGTCTTATTGGTCTTGGCGCAGAGCGCGCAGCGTTTTTTTTCTTCCGGCGGATCAACCGTCGAAGGGAATGCCGGCCTTCGAGCCGGTTTCAAGCTCGGCCATGCAATCGGCTCCGGCCACGTCGCAGACCTTGAGGTCGTTGAGCAGCAGGCCGCCAAGCGCGTCGCAGCCCGCGCCCGGCAGTTCGAACTGGCGCACCCGCATCTTGCCGGCCGGCAGCGACAGGAAGTCGAGCATGGTCAGCCGATCAACGACGCCCTCCGTGTCGAACAGCGCCACTTCGGCCTGCAGGCTGTCGATCGGCGCCGACAGGTTATTTTCCACCAGGAAGGTCAGCTTGCAGCCATTGTCGGTCGTATCCAGCGCATTGAGCGAGATCGAAAGCCCCGCCTTTTCGTCCGCCGGCATGGCGGCATCGCCCGTGGCGGCCTCCTGGGCCAGGATCGGCTGCGACAGGGCGAAAAGCGCGGCGGCGGCGCATGGGAAAATTTTCATTTCTCAAATCTCCGGCGGTTTTGGATCGGATGTGTCGGGCGGCGGACGTGCTGCCCGGTGACGCTCCATCCTACCGCTCACTTCGGAAAACGTCTATTGCGTGGATAGACAAAGGTGACTAATAGAGTCAACTTATAAAACCGGATTCGAAGATTCAAGTTTTAACCCGAACAGACAATATCGACCAGGATGAACGACGACAAGACGGCCGGACGGGCCGAAGCAAGCGAAAACGGCGCACCCGTGCTTCAAAGCGAGACGCTCTTCAAAGGCGGCAATGAGGTCATCATTCGCCACCAGGGCGCCGACTACCGCATGAAGATTACCCGCCAGGGCAAGTTAATTCTGAACAAGTAAGACCAGACGAGACGAGACCGATGACGACCAAGACACCCGAGGATATCCGCGCCTTCCGCCGTGACAACCCGAAGATGCGCGAGCGCGACATCGCTTCGCAGCTCGGCATTTCCGAAGCAGAACTCGTTGCCGCGGAAGTCGGCCTCACGGCAACCCGCATCTCTCCGGAGCCTTCCCGCCTTCTGGCGCATGCCGAAAGCTTCGGCGAGATCATGGCGCTGTCGCGCAACGAAAGCGCTGTCCATGAAAAGATCGGCATCTTCGAAAACATCAAGAACGGCAAGAAGGCCGCGATCGTGCTGGGCGAGAATATCGACCTCAGGATATTCCCCAGCCGCTGGGCCCACGCCTTTGCCGTCACCAAGACGGATGATGAAGGCCGTGAAAAGCTGAGCCTGCAATATTTTGACGTCACCGGCGCCGCCGTCTTCAAGGTGCATTGGCGTCCGAAATCCAGTATCGAAGCTTATCGCGCCTTCGTCGAGGCTCACAAGCTGGATGACGATAGCCAGACGATCGAGACGGGCGAGATCAAGGCCCACGACGCCGATCACGCCCGCGACCCGCAGGCCGTCGATGTCGAAGTTTTGCGCGACCGCTGGACGGCGCTGACCGACACGCACCAGTTCTTCGGCATGCTGAATGACCTCAAGGTCCACCGCCAGACGGCGATTTCGACGGTCGGCGATGATTACGCCTTCCGCCTTGCCGATGATGCGGTCGCCACCCTCCTGCACAAGGCCGCGGAAGATGAGGACCTGCCGATCATGGTGTTCGTCAACAATAACGGCATCGTGCAGATCCATTCCGGCCCGGTCAAGAAGATCGTCGAGATGGGGCCCTGGATCAATGTCATGGACCCGACCTTCCACCTGCATCTGCGCCGCGACCACATTGCCGAGGCCTGGCTGGTGCGCAAGCCGACGAGCGACGGCCACGTCACCTCTGTCGAGGCCTTCAACGCGGCAGGCGAGATGATCATCCAGTTCTTCGGCAAGCGCATGGAAGGCTATGCAGAGCGTCCGGCCTGGCGGGCGCTCGTCGAAAGCCTGCCGCGCCGCAACGAAACCGCAGCCGCCTGAGGAGAGACATGTCTGCCATCTTATCCGCGCTGAAGACCGCGCCCCTCATCGCCGGCCTGCTTCTGGCCGGCGCCACAACGGCATCGGCCGCCGAGCCGCTTGAGGACACGTCGGCCCTCGTCACCATCGGCGGCTCCGTCACCGAGATCGTCTACGCGCTCGGCGCGGGCGATGCCGTGATCGGCCGCGACACGACCAGCACCTATCCGCCGGAAGCGCTCGCGCTGCCCGATATCGGCTATATGCGCCAGCTTTCCCCGGAGGGTATCCTCTCCGTCAATCCCTCCGCCATCATCAGCATCGAAGGCGCCGGGCCGCCGGAGACGATGGAGGTGATGGAGAAGGCCGACGTCGACCTCGCCTTCGTTCCCGAAGACTACAGCCGTAACGGCATCATCGAAAAGGTCATGACCATCGGCACGCTGCTTGGCCGTGAGGCCGAGGCCCGGGCCATCGCTGACGAGATCGCGGCCGAACTGGATCCGATACTTGCCAGAAACGCCGCACGCGCGCCGAGCGAGAAAAAGAGCGCAATCTTCATCCTCAGCCTGCGCGGCGGCAAGGTGATGGGATCGGGCACAGGCACGGCCGCCAATGGCGTGATCGAGGCCGCGGGCCTCGAAAATGCTTTCGGCGCTTTCGAGGGCTACAAGACGCTGTCCGACGAGGCGGTCATCGAGGCGGCCCCCGATGTCATCCTGCTGATGGATGGCGCGGCCGGAAACCATGTGCCGAAGAACGAGGATATCGCTGCCCAGCCCGCCCTGGCCCTGACGCCTGCGGGCGAGGCCATGGCGATCTACCGGATCGATCCGGTCGGCATGATGAATTTCGGCCCGCGCTTCGGCGAGAATCTGTCGAAGCTGACGGCTGAAATCTACGGAGAATAAAGCGCGCATGGTGGTGATCGACACGCTGACATCGGCCGGCAGGCGGCTCAACTGGCGCGAGAGCGGCGACCGCTCCGGCGTTGCTGTTTTCACGATCCTGGTGCTTGCCGCAGCCTCGGTCCTCGCCGTTCTGGTCTCCGTGGCGAACGGCGCCTCGGATGCCTCCGTCTTCGACGTCGGCCGGGCACTGCTCACCGGCAATGCGGATGATGCGCTCGCCGCCCGCGACCGCATCATCGTCTTCGATATCCGTTTGCCCCGCGCCATCATGGGATTTCTGGTGGGCGCATCGCTCGCGGTCTGCGGCACGGCCATGCAGGGCCTCTTTCGCAATCCGCTGGCCGATCCCGGCCTCGTCGGCGTTTCCGCCGGCGCGGGCCTCGGCGCGGTGGTGATGATCGTGCTGGGCGGCACCATAGCCGCGCCGCTGACCAATCTGCTCGGTTTCTATGCCCTTCCCGCCGCCGCATTCCTGGGCGGACTGGCAACCACGCTGACGCTTTACCGGATCGCGACGCGGCACGGCCAGACATCCGTTGCCACCATGCTGCTTGCGGGCATTGCGCTGTCCGCTCTGGCCGGGGCCGCCACCGGCTTTCTCGTCTACCTCGCCAATGACCAGCAATTGCGCGACCTCACCTTCTGGTCGATGGGATCGCTCGCCGGCGCCACCTGGACCAAGATCTGGGCGATCGCGCCGATCATGTTCGCGGCCTTCGCCGTCCTGCCATTCATGGCGCGCGGGCTCAATGCCATCACGCTTGGCGAGGCGACCGCCTATCACATCGGCATCCCCGTGCAGCGGCTGAAGAACATCACCATTGTCGCGGTGGCGGCTGCCACAGGCGCGGGCGTTGCCGTTTCCGGCGGAATCGGCTTTGTCGGCATCGTCGTGCCGCATCTCCTGCGGCTCGTCATCGGCCCGGATCACCGCTACCTGCTGCCGGCCTCCGCCCTTCTCGGCGGCGCGCTTCTGGTGCTCGCCGATCTTTTCGCCCGCACCATCGTCGCGCCCGCCGAACTGCCGATCGGAATCATCACCGCGACAGCCGGCGGCCCCTTCTTCCTGTGGATCCTCTTGAAGAACCGCTCGCGCCTTAACCTGTGACCGCATGACCATGATCACCACCAAACGGATCTCGGTAGCGCTTTCCGGCCGCCCGGTTCTCAACCATGTTTCGCTCGAAGCCCGCGCCGGCGAATTGACCGCCATTTGCGGCCCGAACGGCTCCGGCAAAACGACGACGCTGAAGGCGATTGCCGGCGACCTGAAGCCCGAGGGCGGCAAGGTCGCCATCAATGGCGCGGATATCGCAGCGCTTGCGCCGTGGCAGCTTGCCGAACTGCGCGGCGTGCTGCCGCAGGCCTCAAACCTCGCCTTCCCCTTCACCGTCACCGAAGTGCTGCGCATGGGTCTTTCGGGCCGCAGCCACCGTGCCGCCGATGCCGACCGGCAGATCATGGCCAGGGCGCTGAAGGCGGTTGACCTCAACGGCTTCGAGGGGCGCTTCTATCAGGAGCTTTCCGGCGGCGAGCAGCAGCGCGTCCAGCTTGCCCGCGTGCTCTGCCAGATCGAGGCGCCGGTTGCCGACGGCGCGCCGCGCTGGCTGCTCCTCGACGAGCCGGTGGCAAGCCTCGACATTCTCCACCAACTGGCGATCATGCGCCTCGCACAGGGCTTTTGCCGCGCCGGCGGCGGCGTCATTGCGGTGATGCACGACCTCAACCTGACGGCGCTTTTCGCCGACCACATCGTGCTGATGCGCGAGGGGCGGGTGGTGGCTTCAGGCAGCCCGAAGGACACCATCACCGATGCCAATCTCCACGCCGTGTTTGCGACCCGGCTTTCCGTAAGCCAGCCGCCAGAAGATGATACGCCATTCGTGCTGCCGCATTCGGCCACCATATAGGAATTTAATCCTTTCCGACACGCTTCCAATACTCTCTCCCGCTGGCGGGAGAGATGCCCCGAAAGCGACATCTCTCCCCTCCGGGGCGAGAAGAATTGGGGGCTTTGCGGAGAGGCTAGCCGATCACGGAAATAATTCAGGCGCGATACCGATAGAAATGCATGCGCGTATCGCCGAATGCGCGCTCTTCCAGTACCGCAAAACCTGCGGGAAGCGCCGGCGCGCTATCCGCAGCCTCTTCCAGAATGACGAGCGCGCCTGGCTTCAGCCATCCGCCCTCGCCTGCCGCCGCAATCGCCTTTTCGCCAAGACCCTTGCCATAGGGCGGGTCGGCAAACAGAAAATCATAGGGTTCCAGCTTGCCGACGCTGCCGAGCTTCGTTGCATCCCGACGCATGATGCGGGTGCGCCCGGCAAGGCCGAGCGCTTCGATATTGGCCCAGATCAGACCGCGCCCCTCAACGCTGTTTTCGACAAAGGTCGCGGCCCTTGCGCCACGCGAGACGGCTTCAAGGCCGACAGCGCCGGTGCCCGCAAAAAGCTCCAGCACGCGCGCGCCCTCCACCGCATCCGGGTAGCCATGGGCCAGAATGTTGAACAGGCTTTCGCGGGTGCGATCCGTCGTCGGCCTTATCTCCGAGGTCTTCGGAGCCGCGAGCGCGCGCCCGCGAAACTCACCGCCGACGATCCGCATTGCCCCTCGGCCCCTTGCCGCCTGCACCGCCGCGCGGCCTGTCATTGCCATTGGGCTTGCCGCGCTTGCCGTTGTCGGGACGTGCGCCGCGCTTTTCGCCTGACGGACGGCCACCTGCCGGTCGGCCTTCACCGCGCGGCGGACGGCCTTCGCCGGCCGGGCGCTTCGGCCCGGAGAAACGCTTTTCGCCACTACCGGTCGCATCACCTTCGTCGCGCGGCTTGCGCGGACCCTTGGCAAAGCCAGCGCCGGGCTTGCTGCCGGAAGGCTTGCCGCCCCTCGGTCCCTTGCCGCCTGCCGGGCGTGCAGCGCGCGGGCTGTCGCCCTCTTGCCCGCGGCGTGAATCCTTGCGGGCGTCGCGCCGTGCATCCTCGCGCGCCTTGTCCTCGGCCTTCTTCTTCGCCTTGGGCCCCAGCGGCCGGGCGCCCGCCGCCATCCACACATTGGCGGAGCGGGTATTGCGCTCGACATCGCGAACCGGCTTTTCCTCGTCCCTGCGCTTGGTATCAAGCCGGTCGCGGCCGCGCTCGGCGCGCTCCTGCCGGTCGAGTTTTTCCCGGCGCGGCGCCCGCTTCGGCGCTTCGGCCTCGGCGGGTTTCGGCACGGCGGCCTCGCCGTCATGATAGATCGGCGCATCGAAATTGGCGCCGGCTTCCTCGATCAGGCGCGGGCCCAGCTGGTCGCGCAGCGTGCGTCCGCGCACTTCCAGCACATTGCCCTCGGCCAGCTCGCCCAACTGGAAAGGCCCGTAGGAGATGCGGATCAGGCGCGAGACCTCGAGACCGAGCGCGCCGAGCACATTCTTGATCTCGCGGTTCTTGCCTTCGCGCAGCCCCATGGTGATCCAGACATTCGATCCCTGCTCGCGATCCAGCGTCGCGTCGATCGCGCCATAGAGCACGCCGTCAACGGCAATGCCGTCCTTCAGCTTGTCGAGGTCGTCCTGCGTGATCCGGCCATGGGCGCGCACGCGGTAGCGGCGCAGCCAGCCGGTGGCCGGCAGCTCCAGCACGCGCGCAAGCCCGCCGTCATTCGTCAGCAGAAGAAGGCCCTCGGTGTTGATGTCGAGACGGCCGATCGAGATGACGCGCGGCAGGTCCTTCGGCAGCTTCTCGAACACTGTCGGCCGGCCTTCCGGATCGGAATTGGTCGTCACCAGGCCGGCGGGCTTGTGATAAATCCACAGCCGCGTGCGCTCGATGCCGCGGATTTCCTCGCCATCGACCTCAATCTTGTCGGCAAGCGTCACGTTCACGGCCGGGCTCTCCAGCACCTTGCCGTTGACCTTGACGCGGCCGTCGAGGATCATCCGCTCGGCATCGCGCCTGGAGGCGACGCCCGCGCGCGCCAGGATCTTGGCGATACGCTCCGGCGCGCGTTCATCGGCCTCCGCCTTCGGCGCGTCCTTGGCCGGGGCGGGCTTGCCGGCAGGCTTGCCCGAAGGCTTTCCGCCGCGTTTGGGGAATTTGTCTTTCTGGTTCATTTCGCTTTGCCTGTTGATCCCGATCCTCTAACAGGACAGGAAGAATTGGTTAAGAGGAAACTTGTCAAAATGGCTGCGGGCAGCGATTTCATGGCATTGGCGCTGGAAGAAGCCGAACATGCAGCCGCGCGCGGCGAAGTGCCGATCGGCGCCGTCATCGCGCTTGACGGCGCGGTTCTGGCCTCTGCCGGCAACCGCACGCGCGAACTGAACGATCCGACGGCCCATGCCGAAATCCTCGCCATCCGCTCCGCATGCGAGATCATCGGCTCGGAACGGCTTCCCGGCGCGCATCTCTACGTCACGCTTGAGCCCTGCGCCATGTGCGCGGCGGCGATCTCGTTCGCCCGCATTGCGCGGCTTTACTATGGCGCTGCAGATCCGAAGGGCGGCGGCGTCGATCACGGCGGCCGCTTCTTCGACCAGCCGACCTGCCATCACCGGCCCGACGTCTATTCCGGCTTTTCGGAAACCCGCGCTGCGGCGCTTCTGAAGGACTTCTTCAGCGAGCGCCGGTAAAGATCAGCGACCGGCAAAGGCGGAAAGCGTCTCGTCTTCCAGGCGGTAGCGGATCCATTCGCTCTGCGGCTTGCCGCCGACGCCGTCATAAACGCGGATCGCATCGACATTCCAGTCGAGCACGCTCCATTCCATGCGGCCGCAATTCTTTGTCACGGCAACCTCGGCAACGGCGCGCATCAGCGCCTTGCCCAGCCCCGCGCCGCGAAACTCCGGCGACACATAGAGGTCTTCCAGATAGATGCCGTTGCGGCCCTGCCAGGTGGAGAAGGTGAAATAGTAGATGGCAAAGCCGGCGGGCTTGCCGTCAATCTCGGCAATCAGGCCGCCCGTCACCGAGCCCTCGCCGAAGATCGCCTCGGCGAGCCCCTCTTCGGTGGTCTCGACCTTGTCCAGCGCCTTTTCGAATTCGGCGAGCTCGCAGACAAAGCGATAAATGGTAGCCGCGTCGGCGCGCTCTGCCGGCCGGATCAAATGGTTCATCATATTCCCCGGAAAAGACCCGCCTACTCCTGGCCGGCGTTCTTGGACGAATCGAGGAAGTCCTCGGTCTTGCCGCTCTTGCAGTTCAGGAACAGGAAGCAGCGGTCCGGATCCTTGCCCTCGGCCAGCTTCTGCCGGCGGCGTTCCTTGGCGCGCTCGGGATCGCCCAGGTCATTGAGCGCCTCGGGGCTGGAGGGCGTGCGGTATTCCTCGGGCGGATCGATCAGGTAGCGCCGCTGAGTGATGTCGATCGAATTGGCCTCTGTGCGGGCCTTGCGGAAGGCCTCGAGCTGTTCCTTCTCGGTCAATTGGCCCGTGCTCTTGGCGCCGACAAGCGGCGACTTGTAGAACGGATTGTCCTCGTTGTCCTCGATTTCCTGATAGACGCGTTCGCGCTGCTCTTCCGGCGATTCAATCCAGTTCGGATTGTCAACGGAGGCCACCGATTTCTGCGGCGGAACGAGCGGCTGGCCGGCGACGTTCTTCGACGGCTTCACCAGTTCCGGCCGCGGCGCGTAGTCGATATCGGGCTTATCCGGATTGATCACCAGAACAGCCTCTCCCAGATCCTCGACCAGCTGCGTGGTGGCGGACGTGCCGGTGCCATAGGTCGGCGCGCTGACGCAGGAAGCTAGCGAAGCGGCGCCCGCAAGGGCGAGTGCAAGTTTCATCGAACGGAAAACAAAGGTCATGCGCTCTACTACCACTCCTTCGATCAGCAAGCCACCGCATCCCGGGCCGGCCGCCGATCTCGTTCTTTCCCTGGCGCGCCGGTCTCCCGATAATCCGGCTTGACCCGACGCACTCCGGCACCGCTGGCGCCACTTACTCTTCCGGCGATCTGCCATCATTCGGCGACAAATCCGGCGAAAACGCGACATTCCTACCGCAGAACGGTCTTTTTCGCAATTCGTCCAAGGAATTGCAGCCGGACGAAATTTCGCCCGGCTGTCCTGTACGCTCAGGCCTTGCCGGCCAGTTCCCGCAATGCCGCCGCATCGCGCACCGAAACATCCGGATAATCGGGATCCGAGCCGACATCATCGGTGATGCGCCAGGAACGGGCGCATTTGCGGCCTTCTGCCAGCGCCGGCACGACGGCGACATTGGCGACCTCGGGCAGGCGGAAAGCCTCTTCCGGCCCCTCGCCTTCCTTCACCGTGATCGCCGAGGTGATGCAGATCTCCTCGAAATCGCGGTCGTCCAGCGCGGCCAGCAGGTCCTTATCGTTGACATAGACGACCGGAGCCGCCTCCAGCGATGAACCGATCCGCTTGTCCCGACGCTCGATCTCAAGCGCGCCGGTGACGACCTTGCGGACCTCGCGGACCTTCAGCCACTTGGCAGCAAGCGCATCGTCCTTCCAGTCAGCCGGCACCGTCGGGAACTGTTCCAGATGAACCGACACGGCGTCCGGATTGCGCGAAAGCCAGGCCTCTTCCATGGTGAAGGGCAGCATCGGCGCAAGCCAGGTCGCCAGGCAGTCGAACAGCCTGCGGATGACGACGAGGGCCGAACGACGACGCAGTGAGGACGGCGCATCGCAGTAGAGCGCATCCTTGCGGACGTCGAAATAAAAGGCCGAAAGCTCGATATTGGCGAAATCCGTCAGCGCGCGGGCGATCTTCTTGAACTCGAAATCGTCATAGCTCTTGCGCACCAGCTGGTCGAGTTCGGCCAGCCGGTGCAGCATCAGCCGCTCCAGCTCCGGCATGTCGGCGACCGCGATCTCCTCGCCCTCGTCATGGGCAAGCGTGCCGAGCATCCAGCGCAGTGTATTGCGCAGCTTGCGATAGGTGTCGACATTGGTCTTGATAACCGTCTCGCCCAGACGCTGATCTTCCCAGTAATCCGTGGTCATCACCCAAAGGCGCAGGATATCGGCGCCGGACTTGGCCATCACATCCTGCGGGAACACCTGATTGCCCAGCGATTTCGACTGTTTGCGACCCTGTTCGTCCATGGTGAACCCATGGGTCACGACGGCCTTGTAGGGCGCGCGGCCACGGGTAACGCAGCCTTCCAGCAGCGAGGAATGGAACCAGCCGCGATGCTGGTCGGAACCTTCGAGATAGACATCGGCCGGCCATTTCAGGTCAGGACGGTCTTCCAGCACAAAGGCATGCGTGGAGCCTGAATCGAACCAGACATCGAGAATGTCGGTGACCATTTCCCAATCCTCGAAAGCCCTGTCACCGAGGAAACGCTCCCGCCCGCCCTCGGCGAACCAGGCGTCGGCGCCCTCGTTTTCGAAGGCCTCGAGGATGCGGGCATTGACGTCCTCATCCACCAGCACTTCGCCGGCCTTGTCGGCAAAGACGCAGATCGGCACGCCCCAGGCCCTTTGGCGGGAAAGCACCCAGTCCGGCCGGTTCTCGATCATGCCGCGCAGGCGATGCTTTCCGGCGGCCGGCACGAAGCGCGTATCGTCGATGGCGGCAAGGGCGCGGGTGCGCAGCGTCGTCTCATCGCCGAGGTCCTTGTCCATATAGACGAACCATTGCGGCGTGTTGCGGAAGATGACCGGCTTTTTCGAGCGCCAGGAATGCGGATAGTCATGTTTGATCCGGCCACGGGCAAACAGGCGGTCGGCGGCGATCAGCGCCTTGATGACGCGGTCATTGGCATCGCCCTTCTTGCCGTTGTCATCCATGACGCGGGCAGCCCCGCCTTCAGCCGAGGGGCCGAAACCCGGTGCCTCGTCGGTGTAGAAGCCATCGTCTCCCACCGTGAACGGGATCTTCGGCGAGATGCCGCGCGCCTCGAGGTCGCGCGCCTGTTCCATCCAGGCGTCAAAATCCTCGCGGCCGTGGCCGGGCGCGGTGTGGACAAAGCCCGTACCGGCATCATCGGTCACATGATCGCCGTCGAGCAGCGGCACCTTGAAGTCATAGCCGAGATCCACGAGCGGGTGGGCGCAGGTAACCGCCTCAAGTTCGCCGCCGTCGACGTCGCGGAGCAGCTTCAGCGTCACCTTGGCCTTCGCCGCACAGTCTTCGGAAAGGTTCCTGGCCAAGAGCAGCTTTTCACCCTTCTGCGGCCCGAAATCATTCTCCGCCTCGGTGACCTCGTAAAGGCCGTATTCGAGCCGCGACGAGAACGAGATCGCGCGGTTGCCGGGGATGGTCCAGGGCGTCGTCGTCCAGATGACGACGAAGGCACCAGCAAGGTCGTCGGAGCCTTCCGTCACCGGAAACTTCACCCAGATCGTGTCCGACTGGACCTCGTGATATTCGACTTCCGCCTCGGCCAGCGCCGTGCGCTCGACCACCGACCACATCACCGGCTTGGAGCCGCGATAGAGCTGGCCGGATTTCGCGATCTTCAGCAGTTCGCCGGCGATGCGGGCTTCGGCATGAAACGCCATCGTCGTATAGGGCTTTTCGAAATCGCCCTCGATGCCGAGCCGCTTGAATTCCGCCGTCTGAACGTCGATCCAGTGCTGGGCGAAGTCGCGGCATTCCTGCCGGAACTCGTTGATCGGCACCTCGTCCTTGTTCTTGCCCTTGGCGCGATAGGCTTCCTCGATCTTCCATTCGATCGGCAGGCCGTGGCAATCCCAGCCCGGCACGTAGTTGGAATCGTAACCGCGCATCTGGAAGGAGCGAGTGATCACGTCCTTCAGGATCTTGTTCAGCGCATGGCCGATATGGATGTTGCCGTTGGCATAGGGCGGACCGTCATGCAGCACGAATTTCTCGCGCCCGGCGGCGTCCTCGCGCATCTTCCTGTAAAGATTGAGCTCCTCCCAGCGGGCGACGAGCTCGGGTTCCTTCCTGGGAAGGCCCGCGCGCATGGGGAAGTCCGTCTTCGGCAGGTAAAGGGTTTGGGAATAGTCGATCGTGTCTTTTGTGTCGCTCATGGTTTCGCGGCTTTTTCTCTGGTGCGGCGCCTGAAACGGCGCGCTCTCGCAAGTCTTTAGGAAAACTGTCGGTGGCAGGGGCGTGACAAACGCCGAAATCCCGGACCTTCCGGCGCCCTGTCAGGCTGCGCGGAAAGCCGGGCCGATAATTCGAATGATGCGAAACCGTATCCCAGTCATCATGGGGCCGTCTTTACGGCTTTTTGTTCGGGATGAAAAGAGGAAAGACGGAAAAGCCGATACCCCCGGCCCGAAGAGGCAGACGCTCCGGCGCGTCCTGTCTTCGCGCATCGGCCCGAAAATCGGAATCGATTTTCGGGCCGATGCGTAGATTGAATAGGTTAGAGCGCCGGGCATTGACGATCAGTCGATATCCTCGACGGCGGCACCCGCCCCGCCCTCGATGCGGTGGGCAAGAGCCGCCTCCATGAACGGGCTCAGCGCCCCGTCGAGAACATCGGACGGCGACGTGCTTTCCACGCCGGTCCTCAGATCCTTCACCAGCTGATAGGGCTGGAGAACGTAGGAACGGATCTGGTGACCCCAGCCGATATCCGTCTTGGAGGCCGCTTCCTGGTTGGCCGCTTCCTCGCGCTTCTGCAGTTCCGCCTCGTAGAGGCGGGCGCGCAGCATGTCCCAGGCCTTGGCCCGGTTCTTGTGCTGGGAACGCTCCTGCTGGCACTGGACCACGATCCCGGTCGGGATATGGGTGATGCGCACCGCCGAGTCGGTGGTATTGACGTGCTGGCCGCCCGCGCCGGATGAACGATAGGTATCGATCCGGCAGTCGCTCTCATTGACCTCGATATCGATCGAATCATCGATCACGGGATAGACCCAGACCGAGGAGAACGAGGTATGGCGGCGGGCATTGCTGTCATAGGGCGAGATCCGCACCAGGCGGTGAACGCCCGATTCGGTCTTCAGCCAGCCATAG